>CAZZDX010000104.1:0-10031 GCA_964653185.1 uncultured Bacteroidales bacterium | reverse complement strand
CTTGAAAAAAAACAAAATAACTTTGTCAATTCTGTATACTTTATTTTGTTACAAGTCCTTAGCGGAGCGATCTCACGAAGTAATTAATCAGGTTAACAATAGTTTTGTGTCTGGAATATTTAGATATTCTGACCTGTTAGAGTTTGGAAACTGCTGAACCTGACAGAGTCAATAAGTGGTTTGTAGTAACATTATAAAGTTGATAAGACACTAAAATCTTACAAATTTTTTAACAACACTTTTATCTCTGAATATTATGCGATATGCATATATGCCTATGCTTAAAGCAGAAAAATTAATTGTTTGTCTGTTCAGTCCTGTTTTACCTTGTCCGGAATATATAGTACAAATCTTTGCTCCTTTGGAATCATAAAGAATAATATCTACATTATCATCAAAAGGAAGTATATATTCAATATTTAATTTACTATTAGTAGGATTAGGATATGGCTCAATAGCAGTAAATTCATCATTAAAAGTTACACATTGTTCATTATTTGAAAGATTGATATCATTGTAAGGTGCTAATAAAGAAGCTGATATACATATATAATCAATTGCCTGATTGGGAGATAATTTAAACTGCGCATTAAACTGATAATTCATTGTATGACCCGGCTCAAGCATTCCTTCCCATTTTTCACATAATGCTGTTCCGCCGTTAATTTTAGCAATCATATTTAGTTCATTGATATTACATGTGCCAAAATTTTCCATATCAGCTGAAAAAGACAGATAATTATCATTTATTTCAGCATAAGCTTTTAAAACAGCAATATCTATTATTGGAATTACCACATAAATAGGATGATATGCAGTATCAGAGCATCCAAAATCATTAAAAGCAACTAATGTTATATTAGAAATTCCGCTATCAATATAAGTATGAATAGGATTGATATAACTGCTATAATTATTATCGCCAAAATCCCACGAATAGCTTGTAGCGCCATTGGTCTCATTACTAAAAGTAACTTCAAGCGGTGGTGTGCCAAATTCAGGGGTAAATGAAAATTCTGCATCCGGCTTTACAAAAATATCTATTGATTTACTTATAGAATCTATACAGCCCTCTGCTGACTCTACAATAAGTGTTATATAATATGTTCCTGTATCAGAAAAAGATAAAACAGGATTTTGTTCATAAGAGACATCTTGTCCGTCAAATTTCCATATCCATTGAGCAATAGAGCTGCTATCAACAGAGCTGTTATCTAAAAATTCATAAAAAGTATTTTCACAAAAAAGATTAGAAGAAAAAAAGTCAACTTCAGGAAGTGCATATACCTTTACCTGTTCAGTGTGAGATGGAGAACAACCATTAATGGACTTAACTTTAAGCGTTACATTATATGTTCCGGCACTGTCAAACAGATGTGTAGGATTGCTGATAACAGCACTATCGCCATCACCAAAAGTCCAAAGCCATTCATTTATCTGTGTCCATGGCGGAGTATATGTTGTATCTGAAAAAGAAACAGGAGTTCCAAAACAACCTGTTGTATATGAAAAACCAACAACAGGTGCTTCGTTTATATTTACTTCTCTAATAATAGAATCTACACAACCTTTTTGAGAAGTAACAATTAATTTAACAGGATATTTGCCTGCTGTATCAAATACATGAGATGGATTTTCAAATGTTGAAAAATTATCAGTTCCACTGCCCGGGTCATAAAAATTCCATTGCCAGCCACCAATACCACCAAACTCATTTAATGTCTGATCAGTAAACGGAACAGGGACACCGCTGCAACCATTTATTGGACCAAAATAAACTTCAGGCAAAGAATAAACATAAGCATCTTTTATTAGTGTTTTTTTACATCCCACACTTGTTGTTACTGAGAGAGAAACATTATAAATTCCATATTCGGAATATCTGTGTGCAGTATTTTGATTACTATCAACAGGCATTTCATCGTCAAAACCCCATTCCCACAAAATAAGTGAGCAAGTGTCTGCTGATGATGATAAATCTGTAAAATATGTAGTATCTCCAAAACAAACCGTATCTGCCATAAAGTCCACAACAGGCAAAAAACCTTTTATTGTTAAGTTGATTGTATCAACAGCCACACAACCAATGTTATTGGTTACTGTAACCGAGTAAGTTCCGGCATTTTCTATAAGCAATGTGCTGTCTGTTGATTCATCTGACCAGTGATAAGAAACAGCTTCCCCTGCACAACTTATCAGACCTATATATTCTCCCGAACATATAGAAGAAGTATCAGGACCAAGACCTGCCTGAACCTCAAAAGAATCTATTGCAACATAGAATGTATCGGAAACAGAACATTTTGGTATCAGTGTGTCTGAGACCAAAACAAAATACTCATCCTGCTGTGAAAATGTAAATGATGAATCTGTTGATAGTGTATCTGTTGTGTTTGACCAACAAAAAGTATAACCCTGACCAAGACCTGTGTTTATTGTTATATTGTCATTCAAACACATAGCAGTATCATTCAAATGAATGCCGGGCTTTGTAATAACTATTGTATCTGATGATATTTGCCCAAAAATGTTTTCAACAGTTACCGAGTAAGTTCCGCTGTTATTTATCTCTGTAGTTTGCAAAGTATCATTTGTTGCTGTTGACCATTGATATGAAACAAACCGCGAACCTGCATCCAAAATAACAGGACAAACACCATAAGCAATGTTTATGTCAGGACCGAGGTTAACAGGTGGAGCGTATTTGTAATAAAGATAATTTTCAACAAGTTCTCTTAATGAATCGTTTAAAACTTCATTATAGATAAGAATTTCTGCAATCTTTTGAGTGCCGTAATAGGTTTCAAAAAATTTTCCAATATAATTAAAACTATCATTCTCATTAATACTAAGATTTCCAATATATTGAGAGTTTATAATTAGTTCTGCAGAACTTTGATTGTATTTTAAATCCAAAATGGAATATTCATTTATATGTCCAGTGCTAAATGTTTTAGTCGTACCATTAATACGGAAATAAGTATTTTCATTCCAGTTTCCAAAAAAAGTATTATTTGTACCCCCAATTATAACAGAATTGTCAGTACTTTCTTTTTTAAATAAAGTAAAAATAGTAATATCTCCAAAAATAATTGAGCTATTAATATCAAAAAAATCATCTCCCGAAAACAGTATTATAGGTTTATTATTTAAAATCTGGACACTATCATAAAAAGAAGGTTGGTTTGAAATATTTGCTTGTGTGCAATTATTATTATTACCGCTGATGTCATAACAAGTATCTACATTATTTCCATTTAAATGAACTGAATCAGCATTAAGCCATAATTGTAAGCCGGATATTTCATTTGGATTAAAAATCAATAATTTATATATATCAGATACAATTGAATCATTGCATATATTATAAGCAATAACTCTCCAATATAATAATTGATAATTGATAATTGATAATTGATAATTGGTAGTATTTGTCTCAGGATTAAAAATTGTATTAGAAAACAAACTGTCTGTTGCAATTTGCAGTAAATAATGACTTGCATTATTACTTGTATTCCATACAAAAGTTATTACTGTATCAGGTGTAACAAAATTACTGTCAGGATAAACAAGAGTAAATTGTTCAGGCAAATTTGCCGAGTCAACAACATTTAAAACAGAATTTGATGATGACTGACATCCTTTATATGTAGAAATATTTAAAGATACATTATAAGTTCCTGAGTCCAAATAAATATGCTGAGGGTTTTGTATTGTGTCTGTGCCTGTATCTCCAAAATCCCAGTAATATGAAATAATACTGTCTCCGGGTGCAGGATAACTTTGATCAATAAACTGATATGGCTCATTAATACAAGCAGCAGATACCTCAAAATAAGCTGTTGGCGGCTTATTTACTACCACAGTTTTTATGATAGAATTGAAACAATTTCCAACAGTAGTATCTGTTAACAGCACATTAAAATTACCAAAATTATTATATTTATGAACAGGATTTTGTAAATCAGAGGTCTCTCCATCATCAAAATCCCAGTGCCATGAAATTATATTATAAGGAAGAGTAAATGTTGACAAATCAATAAAATGCGTAGAGTCACCAAGACAAACAGTATCAGTTTTAAATAAAGCACTTGGCGCAATGCCTGTTATGGTTACATCTATAGAATCAATTTTAATGCACTCGTGAATGTTGGTTACTGTAACACTATATGTTCCTGATGTATCAATTATTAATATACTGTCTGTTGAGGAGTCAGACCATAAATAAGTAAGATTGTTATACAAAGCAGTGTCAAAATATGAAGGGAAATCCATAAGTTTAATATAATTTCCTGAACAAAAAGAAGCATCAGGACCAAGCCATGCATAATAAGAAAAAGAATCTATTGTTGCAGTAATAGTATCTGAATAAATGTAACAGCTTAAAGAATCAGTAACTTTTACATAATAATTACCGGCAGAAAAAAAATTTATAACAGAATCAACAGAACTGTCCTGCCATAAAAAATTATAATCATTACTTAAATTGGTGTTCCATAAAATATTATCTCCAAGACAAATGTTAGTGTCATTAATTGTATTAATTACAGGATAAATTACTTCTACTGTATCATAAGATTCCTGCTCAAATATATTGGTAGCAGTAACATAATAAGTGCCTGACTTATTTACAGTATCAGTTTGTAAAGTATCATTTGGACCTGTTGACCATTGATATGATATAAACCGCGAACCTGCATCAAGAACAGTATCGCAAAAGCCATAAGCAATGTTTATATCAGGACCAAGATTAACAGGCGGTGCATATTTATTGTTAAGATAATTTTCTACAAGTTTTCTTAATGAATCGTTTAAAACTTCATTATAGATAAGAATTTCAGCAATCTTTTGGGTGCCATAATAGGTAGCTAAAAATTTTCCAATGTAATCGAAACTATCATTCCCATTAATGCTAACATTTCCAATATATTGAGAGTTTATATATAGTTCTGCATAACTTTGATTGTATTTTAGATATAGAATGGAATATTCATTTATATGTCCTGTGTTAAATGTTTGAGTCGTACCATTAATACGGAAATAAGTATCTTCATTCCAGTTTCCAAAAAAAGTATTATTTATACCCCCAATTATAACAGAATTGTCAACACCTTCTTTTTTAAATAAAGTAAAAATAGTAATATTTCCAAAATTAATAGGGTTATTGATGTCAAAGAAATCGTCACCTGAAAACAGTATTACAGGTTTATTATTTAAAATCTGGACACTATCATAAAAAAAAGGTTGGTTTGAAATATTTGCTTGAGTGCAATTATTAACATTACCACTGACGTCATAACAAGTATCAATATTATTTCCATTTAAATGAACAGAATCAGCATTAAGCCAAAGTATGAGTGAACTAATTGAGTCAGGAGAAAATTGTGCTTGAACTTGAATAGAATAAGAACAAATGGGCAATATTATTAAAAATATTTTATAAATATTTTTCATATTTATTAAAATAAAGTAAATTAAATATGCAAATATAATAAAATATTACAATATAACAAAATATGTGACATTTTATTATTTATTTGTCCTCAATTTAAAAGTATAAAAATAATTATTTAACTTTATTAATTCTATCAAATATGACAGCTATAATAAAAATAAAAAATTCTCCAGTTAAGAACCATAATCTGCTGACAACAGAAATAGTTGTTGCTTCCTGAATATTTAATCCTGCCAGAGTTAAATAACTAAGTAATATACTTTCTCTAACACCAATTCCTCCCGGAGCAATTATTGCAAGAATGCCTAATGTTCCGGCTAAAGGAAAACCTAATCCAACATTTAATGATACATTGTTGCCAGTCATACTTTTTGTTAAAAAATAGAAAGCTAAACACCAAAATACCCAATACAATAAAAACCATGGAAGCACTTTTAATACATTGGCAAATTTCAATCTGGGGATATTTATATTTTTATTAAAGAATTTGCTGATTATTTTTACAGTAAACTTATGGGCTATATCTGTAAAAATTATAATAGTTAAAAATAGCCATATAATCAAAATTATGCTTTCCCATATTTTTAATCCTTTTAATAGAAATAATCCTATTTCTCCTAATATTAAGCCAACCCAAAGTGTTATAAATTGAGCATTTAATGATAGAGAAGATATCTTTTTCACAGAACAATTATTTTTTCCAGCAATATAATCAGCTTTTCCAACAATCGTCCATATTTTACCAGGTATATATTTACAAAAAATAGAAAGACCAACAGAAGCTATGCTGTTTTTTAAATTTATTTTTAAATCTGCTTTATTTAAAACTTCTTTCCATGAAATACAGTTAAATATAAAACCTATAAACAAAAAGATAATAGATAATACTAAATAAAAGTATGAGTATATTTTTGGAATTACTAAATAATCTGCTTTTATTAAAGCAATGACTAAAAATATTAAAGAAATATATATAAAATATTTAAACCGCTTTTTCAATATTTTTCAAAATTTTTATTAAAAAATAAATAGCTAACCTATTTTTGAAGAAAGAATATTTATAATTGAATCAATATTTTTGATGTTAAGTACATCGTCATCATCAAATTCTATATTAAATTCTTCTTCAATTGATACTATGATTTCCATTTGCTTTAAAGAATCCCAATTTTCAATAGTATTTGGTGAACTTTCATTTGTAAGCTGAGATTCATCCACATTTAAAATTTTTGCCACAAGGTTTTTGATTTTGTTTTCCATAATCACTTATTAATTGAAACATATTTATAATAAATATTTTTTACCTTTGAGTTATCTACTTGATAATACTTTACATCTTTTTTTTCTGATTTTACGTAGAAATCAAATTTTTCCCAAAAATTTAAAACTTGTTTGTTTTTTTGTGTTTTAATATAAGAAGCTTCCCATTTTTTAATATTGTAATTTTTTCGTATATCATCAATACAATAACTTACAAATGATTCATCTAATTTTCTCCCCAATACTCTACAACTCATCAAAAAACTGTCAAAAAAACAAGTATTTTTATTAATTTTTGCTATAAGTACACCAGTTAAACCTAGATTGCCATATTTATCTGAAGCTGTAAGGGTATATATTTCAGAATCATTATTATTAATAAAATTTGCAATATCTATTTCAGAATATCTGATAGTTGTTAAATTAAATTGATTGGTTTTCTGAGTTAATTGAGCAATTCTTGGTATTTCATTTTCTTTTGCTTTATGAATAAGGGTTTTTATGTTTAAAGATTTCAAAAATTGATCAATATTATTATATTTTTCTTGTGTTTTAGTTCTTTTTTTTTCTGCAATATAAAGTGTTGTCCTTTGGCTATCCAATGAATTTATTGACAGAGTATCAAATAATCCATGTCTAAGAACCAAATTAGGCAAATTATAAATATTTTTAGGAACTTTAATAACATGAACCTCTGGATGACTTTCTTTTACTAAATCACACTCCATTGGGTTATCATCAATATAAACTAAACTATCAATACCAATATTAAGTTCACTAACAATTTCTGATATATTTTTTGCTTTGTTTTGCCAGTTTATTCTCCAAGCCGCAAAATGCTCTTTTTTTAATATAGAATGCGGGTGATTATTTAATACTTCCCATACATCATTTTCATTGTTTTTACTATTTATTGCCAACAAAACACCTTTATGATAAAGTTTTAATATATTTTTCTGAAAATCATAATATGCATTTCCGGGATATTCATTTGGATCAAGTTTAATATTATTTATACCATCTTCACCAATAATACCTCCCCATAAAGTATTATCACAATCTAAAACCAAACATTTTTGGGATTTACCTTTCAAAGCCTTAACTATTTTGGCGATTTCTGCAGAAAAAAAATATAAAAATTCTTTTTTAAAGGGTAATTTTGAATTATACCAAAATCTGTAATCATATGTTTTTTCTTCACCAAGAATTCTCGCAATATTATCAAAATCAACTAAAAAGAATTGACCAGAATTTGTTTTCACGTATTCTCTTATAAATGAATTTATTTTAGCTACCTCATAAATAGGGTTATTAATATCTTTTGTATTTGATATTCCTATTTCCGAAAAATAAGGAGGTATAAATGTATTAATAATATTTAAACTGGAAGTTTTGCTTTTTAATAGCTCATAGAGCAACTTTAATCTTTCAATAGTTTCTTTACCAGACCAGTTATAAGTATTATATTTAGGGTCAAAGATTTCTAAAATTAATGACAATATAATTATATCTGGAGTATCACCTGTATATAAATTAGAATTGTTATCAATTATTTCTTGATAATAATTATTATAATTTCCAAATTCTATTGATGGATTTATATTACTATTAAAAAGATGATATTGTATGAAAGGAATAATTGGTTCAATAGTATAGTTTCTCAATACAAAAAAACTTGATTGATACATGCCTTCCAATCCATCAGCTTCTATCTCACGAATTTGATTATATATATTTTTAAAACTAATATAATTATTCATAAAAAAATATTATATTTCTAAAATTTCAATTATACCAAAACCTGAAATATAGTAAAAACTTACTGGATTATTATTAAATAAAATTGCTGGCTTTGGATATGAAACAGTAATTAAATGGTTATCTTCTTTTATAGTCTTTATAGTTAACTTTAAATTATTTGTTGTATAGCAAATATGATAAAATTTTTCTTTTTGATATTTTAAGATTTTTTCAATTGGGCTATCGGGAATATCGGAATATATTATTTCAATATTAGGCATTTCAGAGTGAAAACACATTCGGAGATATACCCTCTGTAAATTATCATAAACTTCATCAGCAATTTCATATCCAAGATTTTTTGTAAAAATAATTGTTTTATTAGGATTTTTAACAGCTAATCCTATATGATGAAATTTGAGTCCGTATTTATTCATTTTGTCAATATTAATCCTATATTAATTGGAAGCATTTTTTCTATTGATTCTTCAATTGAATGATTGATGTATGGCAAAATTATTTCATTGGTGATCTTTAGCCCGCTTCCTTCAAACAAATTTCTAACTGAACTAATCGTATCAAATAAATATATATGATCTATAGCTGGTGAATTAATACAAGTAGTAATAAATATAAAAGATTTTTCATTTGAGATATTACATATTTTTTCAATAAATAATTTTGGATTTTCAACATGTTCTAACACTTCTCCCATAACTATAGCATCATATACTGATTCTGTATTATATTTTAAAAAATCACCATTTATCAATTTGTATTTTGACAAATTTATACTTCTATGATAATACTCTAAAAAATTTCGAGTTAATTTAATACTTGTAGGACTTATGTCAATTGCATGGAAATTGGTGTATTTAGATTTCAATAAAGATGTTATAAAAAAGTATCCATGTCCTGGTCCTATTTCAAGATAACTACCTTTTTTATCCTTGGGTAATTCTTTTAAAAACCAATTATGAATATATTTGTGGTTTGGCCATAAGAAATTTGAAATTATTAAACCATACATGTATTTCTTCATATAATCAGAATTCCAATATACAGACGATGTAACTTCTTTATATGTAGTGTATCGATATTTTTTATTTCGCATAAAGTATATTTGTTCTCTTAATGTATCTTTTACAATTAAATCATAGCTTTCGGCTAAATAGTCTAATGAAATACCAGAAGAAATACAATATTTTATATAATTATAGAAATATTTTAGGTCGTTTTTAGATATATCTTTAAACGATTGTCTAATAAAATTTTTTTGTAATTTATTCAGATTAATTATTTTTTCTATTAATAATAAGATATTATTTTTTCTCATTTTTATATTCTTTTAAATATAATTCTGGCAGGATTTCCCATTACAACACAATATGGCTCAACATCTTTAACTACTACAGCACCAGCAGATATAACTGCACCTTTACCAATATAATTGACACTTGCTAAAATAATAGCTCCTTCCCCTATAATTACACCTTTTCCTATATGTAATTTAGAAAATTCAGTATATTTCATTTTTTTTTCATTTGAAATATTTTCTATTATATCAAACTTTCTC
>CAZZDX010000103.1:0-10063 GCA_964653185.1 uncultured Bacteroidales bacterium | reverse complement strand
AAATCTCTGATATTATCAAAGGCAAATTGATTTTATCTGATATTAGTAATATTATAATAAAGCATTTACTTACAGATAGCCGACAGATTGTCTTTACAGAAAATTGTCTTTTTTTTGCACTTACAGGAAGAAATAATAACGGACATAAATATATTGAAGAGCTTTATAACAAAGGCATTAAAAATTTTGTTATATCTTCTGTCCCTTCCAATATTAAAAAATTCAAATATTCAAATTTCATTCTCGTTAAAGATACATTAAAAGCCCTGCAATTATTAACATCTTTTCATCGTCAAAATTTTAACATTCCTGTAATTGGTATTACCGGTAGCAATGGCAAGACCATTGTTAAAGAGTGGCTGTATCAAACTATGTGTGATGATAAAAAAATTATAAGAAATCCCAAGAGTTATAATTCTCAAACAGGGGTTCCTCTTTCAGTTTGGAAGATAAAACCGGAATTTGATTTTGCTATCTTTGAAGCAGGTATATCCAAAACCGATGAAATGGAAAAATTACAAGACATTATAAAACCAACTATTGGCATTTTTACAAATATTGGCGATGCACATTCTGAAAATTTTGTGAACACAAAACAAAAAATTAATGAAAAACTTAAATTATTTAAAAATGTAAATATTTTGATATACTGCTCTGATTATGATGAGATAAAAGAGCAGATTACCAAATCATCAAAAAATATAAATTGCTGGACATGGAGCAAAAAAAATAAAGGAAAATTAAACATACAAAAAATCAATAAAAATGATGAGCAGACAAACATATATGCTTTTTATAATAAAAAAAATATAAATATCACTATCC
Organism: uncultured Bacteroidales bacterium; assembly: GCA_964653185.1. GTDB lineage: Bacteria > Bacteroidota > Bacteroidia > Bacteroidales > CAZZDX01 > CAZZDX01. The sequence continues at coordinate 9,238 of CAZZDX010000103.1, read as the reverse complement.
CTTTTATTGATGATGCTTCAATAGAGAATGCCATTCATTGCTGGGCAACTATGCTTTATCTTGGCTATGATAATAATATTATATCTCAAAGAATAAAATCGCTTTCATCAGTTGCTATGCGTCTTGAACTAAAACAGGGTATTAATAATTGCTCAATTATTAATGATAGTTATAATTCTGATATAAATTCATTGAGCATTGCTATTGACTTTCTTAATCAGCAAAAACAACATAAAAAGAAAACTGTTATTCTGTCTGACATCCTTCAAAGTGGCAGAAATGAAGAAAATTTATACAACGAAGTGTCTAAATTGATTGCTAATAAAGGTATAGACAGGATTATAGGAATAGGAAAAGCAATAAAAAGGCAAAGTGATAAATTTAAAGTTGAAAAAGAATTCTTTGATACAACAGATGATTTTTTAAATCATTTTTCTTTTTCCTCATTTTATGATGAAACAATTTTGATAAAAGGAGCACGTATATATAAGTTTGAACTAATAAGTAAAGCATTAGAGCAAAAAACACATGAGACCATACTTGAAATTAATCTTAATGCAATTATCCATAATCTGAATTATTACCGTTCTCTTTTAAATCCGAAGACAAAAATAACCGCTATTGTCAAGGCATTTTCGTATGGAAGTGGTAGTTTTGAGATAGCAAACATCCTACAGTTTCATAATATTGATTATCTTGCTGTTGCATATACTGACGAAGGTGTTGAATTGCGTAAAGCAGGTATATCAGTGCCAATTATTATTATGAATCCTGAAACCCGGAGCTTTGATGTGATGATAAAATATGATTTGGAGCCGGAGATATATAATTTAAGATTACTTAATTTGCTAAATCAGTCAATAAAAAGAAACCTGATTAGATATGATAAGACCATTCCAATACATATAAAACTTCCAACAGGTATGCATCGACTGGGTTTTGAAAATGATGAGATAAAAGAACTTATTCAATGTATAAAAAACAATAGAAATATTTATATAAAATCAATATTTTCACATCTTGCAGCAAGCGATGAGATAATACATGATGATTTTACCAAATTACAGGTTAATAGATTTGTTAAGATGAGTGATTTCATTAAATCAAAGATAGATTATCCTGTTTTGTTGCATATATTAAATTCAGCAGGTGTTAGTCGTTTTAGAGAATATCAGTTTGATATGGTTCGTTTGGGAATAGGACTTTATGGAGTATCTTCTGATAAATCAGAAAAAAAATTATTGCAAAATGTAAGTACATTAAAGACAAGTATCTCACAGATAAGAGAAGTTCCGGCTAATGATACTATTGGCTATGGCAGAAAATATGTTGCCAAACATAATATGAAGATTGCAACTGTTGCTATTGGCTATGCAGACGGATTAAATCGTAAACTTGGCAATGGCAAAGGTAATTTAATGATAAACGGCAAACTTGTTCCAATTGTTGGTGATATATGTATGGATATGTGTATGATTGATATTACTGATGTTAATGCAAAGCAAGGTGATCAGGTAATTGTCTTTGATGATAATTATCCAATTACAAAAATTGCATCTCAGTTAGAAACCATTCCTTATGAAGTGCTGACTAATATCTCAAGAAGAGTAAAAAGAGTTTATTATAAAGAATAAAAATTAGACCATTGTGTGTCATATCTGTTTTGCGTAAAATATCCTCTCGCCAAGACGCTAAGACGCAAAGAAAATATATTATTAAGATTACCAACAAATAATATTAAAACGGCCATACATTATGAACTGTTATTTTAAATAAAAAATAAGTATGCTTGGCAAAATATTGAACAAAAAGTTTAGGAAGAATTTTTATTGTTTTTATATAAGAGCCGTTATATGATTGTCTGACAAGCGGAAGATAATAAATCGGCTGTAATATTATTACAACCCATAATTTTATTATTAATAAGATTATTTTTAACTTATTTCCATTTGGATTTTTTTTATATAAATAAATAAGTTTATCCATATATTTTTTGTTTAAAAACGGAGCAAATCTTGTAATGTTATTAATATTTTTTAATTTCAGGGTATGAAATCTGCCACTAAGATAGCTACCTATTTTTTCAGGACATTCTTTTTTTGCTCTTTCAAACAGCTCTGTTCCCGGATAAAAAATCAAAGAAAAAATTCGTGGAATAAAAGGTTTAGGCACTTGCATCAAGGTCTTTACTGTCTCAATTCTATCTTCATCATCTTCAAAAGGATTATCTACAATAACATCATAAAAGCCGGATAAGTTAAGTTGTTTAACAATATTTGCTGCTTTAAGAAAGTCATCTTTTAATGTGTGCCTTTTATATATCTCTTTTAAAGTTCTGCTGCTTCCGCTTTCTAATCCAAGATTAATCCAAACCAAGCCAGCATCTTTCAGCATTTTTAACTTATCTTTTGTAATATACAAAGGTATTGCATGGACAATAAACGGAATATTTATCTTTGCTTTATATTCTTCACAAAATTGTTTTAAATATTCTATACTACACGAAAGGAAACTGTCATCTTCAAAATTAAAATATTTGATGTCATGATGGTCTGTTATTGCTTTTTTAAGTTCAGATATAATATTTTGAACACTTCTGTGTCTTACTTTTTTTGTTTTATAAAGTTTTGAATAAAAATTATTACAACAAAAAGTACAGATAAAAGGGCAACCTCTTGAACTCATAACAGAATAAGAACTGCCTGTGTTGTAACTATATTTTGTATATAATTTTTTGTTAAGAGCAATTATATTTTTTTTATGACAAATAAAACTGTTTACAGGAATATATTCATAACAAGGTATTGTATCTAAATCTATATTAACAGAATACAAAGGATTTCTTTTTATTTTATCATCTTTTAAATAACAAAGACCTTTTATATCTTTTATCCCTGTTCTGTTGGATTTATTTGTATTAACAGCATTTGCAAAGTCAACAATAGTTCTTTCACCTTCACCAATACATAGATAATCAGCATGTTTCACACATTGTTCCGGCATAACTGTCGGATGTATGCCGCCCCATATTATGGGAATAGATTTAAAATTATTTTTTATATATTTAGTTAAATCCCGTGCCTTATAATAATCAATAGACATTAAACTGATACCAATAAAACCTGGAGATATTTCAGAGACAAACTCTTTAATAGATTTTAATGTTTTTTTATTTCTGAGATTAACAAAAGGTAAATAAAGGATATGAGAATCATATCCGGCATTTAATAAAGAATAGTGTAAATATTTTGCTCCTATTACTGCGTTTCTGCTTTGAAGTGTGATTAACAATGTATGCATCTCTGAATTTTTTACAAAATTACACAAAAATTCTATATATTATCAATGGCTGAGTCCACTCCGAAAAGTCGAGCAAAAAAGACAGAACTAAATATTATGATTTTTTTAAAAATAAAATATGGATAATTTTTAATAAAAAACTATCTTTTTTTATATTTCCATTTTCTTTTATCATGGACTTTTTCTTTAGCATATACTTTTTCTTTAGCAATATTAACTGTTACATTGCGACCTTTAAATTTAATATTTTTAAAAGAACTCAATATTTTAGCAGCAAACTCCTTTTCTACTTCAAAAAACGAAAAACTATCTTTCAGGTCTATAATTCCTATATCAATATCACGATTTTTTGTATTATCATTAATCATTCCAATAATATCTTTAGGAACAATACCATCTTTTTTGCCTATGTTAATAAAGAATCTTTCATAATTGTTATTTTCTTTTCTTTTATTTCTATTACTATGACTGCGTGTATCTCTTCTATCAGAATTATCTTGTTTATTTTCTATTTTCTTATTAAGGTCTGGAGCATTTTTATAATATTCCATAACTCTATTAAACTCCATAGATACAAAGTGCTTAATTATTTGTTTTTCACTCAACCGTTCAAGTTTTTTATTGACTATATCCATAAACGGAGCAATTTGAGCTTCATCCACTTGTATATTTTCTATCTTATCTATTAACCTAAAAAGTTGTTTTTTGCATATTTCAGTTCCTGAAGGTATGGGCAATCTTTCAAAATTTTTACGAATAATTTTTTCTATTTGTGGTATCTTGCTTTTTTCTCTGTAATTTACAAGAGCAATAGAGATACCTGATTTACCTGCACGTCCTGTTCTGCCACTTCTGTGAGTGTAAATTTCATTTTTTTCGGGTAAATTATAGTTAATTATATGTGAAATATCGTTTACATCAATGCCACGAGCTGCTACATCTGTAGCCACTAACATTTGTAATGTTTTTTCCCTAAAATGTTTCATCACATGTTCGCGTTGTGCTTGGGAAAGATCTCCATGAAGTGCATCGGCATTATATCCGTCTCTTATCAATTTATCGGCGACTTCTTTGGTTTCCATCCTTGTTCTGCAAAATACTATTCCGTAAATATCCGGATTAATATCCGCAACACGTTTAAGAGTTAGATAACGGTCACGAGAATGCACCAAATAATAAATATGTTGTATATTTTCAGGACCTGAATTTTGTTTTCCTATAGTTATTTGTATAGGATCCTTCATATAGTTCTTAGCAATGCGTTCTACTTCCTTAAGCATGGTTGCTGAAAACAGTAATGTTCTTTTATTATCAGGTGTTCTTTCTAAAATACTGTCTAAATCATCACGAAATCCCATGTTAAGCATTTCGTCAGCTTCATCCAAAACAATTGTTCTAATATTAGTAATATTTGCAGCTTTACGCTTAATCAAATCAAGCATTCTTCCGGGAGTAGCAGTAATAATGTGAGCTCCTCTTTTTAGTGCTCTAATCTGAGTGTCTATACTTGCTCCACCATATACAGGCACTACTTTCAAATCTTTTATGTATCTAGAATAATTTTTTAAATCCAAAGATGTCTGGATGCATAGTTCCCGTGTTGGTGATAATATTAAAGCTTGAACAGATTTGTTTTTAATATCTATTTGTTCAATTATAGGAAAGCCAAAAGCAGCTGTTTTACCTGTTCCTGTTTGAGCAAGTCCTACTATGTCGTTTTTTGTTTCAAAAAAAATTGGTATTACCTTTTCCTGTATTGGTGTTGGATTTTCAAATTCCAGCTCTTTAATCGTTTTTAATAAATTGGGTGATAAGCCCATAGCATTAAATGTTGACATATTATTTTTAAAAAGTTAAATTTGCAAAATTACGAAAATTTAATCACATGAGAGGAAATATAAATCATTAAAAATATGAATTAGTCATATATTCTCAAAATTTGCGAATAGAATAGCTCTTTAAAGATTTTGTAACGAAGAAAATAGTAAAAGAATAAGTTAAAATAAATAGATTATTTTGCTACAAGCCATTAAGTAGTGTTTGTTCGTAATGTCACCATTTTTCAAATTGAAAGCACCAAATAGCAAATTCCAAAAAACAACTTAGCGAAGCGATATCACGCTTGCCCCGTAGGTAGAGCGAAGCGATATCCTTTGGGGAACACCTTTGAAAATAAATAACATTATGAGTAAATAAATCTCAAAATTCAATTATCAAATAACCAAAACAGTTTAAAACATTGAAATTTTGGTCATTGGGATTTGTTTGTAATTTGATTATTGTGATTTGTGGTATAAAGGACATTTTTAATATTTAGCATCGGTCAGGCGCCCGACTGATAAATTTTGACTTTATGAACAAGCACTAAGTATATCATTGATGTTCTTTTTTTAATAAGTCATTAACGGTCTTTACAGGGTTAAAAGTAATAACAGGAACTTCAACAAATATAGTAAGCCATTTAGACATAGCACCATTCCATAGTCCCGGTAATTCCTGAGTTTTTAGTTTTTTTCCATATTTTGATTTTATGGTTATAAATCCGGTAGTGTTGTCAACATATTTTTTTAAGTCAAAACAATTTCCTTTATAATCACGCACTCCACAGGCAAAATCACAAGGATTAAAATGTGTTGCTTTTTCAAATATTTTGTTTTGTTCTTTATTTTTAAAGTCAATCTGTGAGGTTTCAACAATTTGAAGAGAGATATTTCCATCAGCACCATTAACCCAAAAAGGTCCGCCTCCCGGTTCTCCTTGATTTTTTACCATTCCACAGACACGTATTGGATGATTAAGCTTATCAAACAAATATTTTATCTTATGTTTTTTTGAAAGATTATCAAAATATGGCTCTATTTTAATAAATAAATATTTTTTAATAAAATTAAGTATTTCTATTATTTTGTTATTATTAATATTGCTATTTTCAAGTATTTTAAGATATTTATATGTCTTTTGTTGTATTTTGACAAGATAAGCTATAATTATTTTTTTATATAAATATGTCTGTGGTTTAAGTTTGTCGGGCACAACATTATCAATATTTTTTATAAGAATAATATCGGCTTTTATATCATTTAAGTTTTCTATTAAAGATCCGTGTCCTCCGGGGCGAAACAATAAACTTGTGTCAGGATTACGAAATGGCTTGTTATTTAAGTCAACGGCAATAATATCAGTAGAAGATTTTTGAACGGAAAAGCTAATATCATAATTAACATTAAACATTTTTTCATATCTTGATTTAACATTATTTATGTGCGTTATAAAATTTTTAAGATGTTGTTTTGAGACAGTAAAATGAATTTTGGCTGTATTGTTTTTGTCTTTGCAATAATTTGCTGTCTCAACAAGATGCTCTTCAACAGGTGTTCTTGAATAATCATTATATTTATGAAATTTTAATAATGCTTTTGGCAAATTTGAATAATTCAGTCCTTTTTTTGTAAGCAAAAAGTCAATAATAGTTGTAAAGTCCTTTTTTGAAATAAATTTGTCAATATCCAAGCCCTGTTTTTGCATTGAACTTTTTAAGTCATCATAAAAGGTGAAATTTTTTAATTCAAAGAAAAATTTATGAATAGAATCAGAATTTTTATTGTTATTATTTTGTTTTTCTTTAAAACAAAATAAATGATTAAACATACGGGTAGCAGAGCCAGATGCAGGGACAAATTTTAAAATTTGTCTTTTTGGGGCTTCTTTTAAATAAAAATCCGGTAATGTTTCTAATTCTTTATTATTTATTGTTTTAATACCATCTTTAATTGTAGCAGCATTATAAAGATTGATAAAAGGGATTCCTTTTTTAAAATTTTCAATTTGTTTTTCTATTGTTTTTAAACTTATCCCTTTATCATTGATTTGTTTTATATCTTTTTTGGAAAACATAATTATTTAGTATTTGTAAGAAAACTTTAAAATATTGAATATTATTGTAATGCAGCTTATTTTAGAACTTTTCCAAAGTTTTAAAACTTTGGAAAAGTTGAATTGAACAATTTGATAACCGTTCACACTCTATTTTTTATAATTAGATTTAGTCGCTTAAGAAAAAAACTTTATCAACATTGTTGTCTATAATATAAATTTCTAATTGCTCTAATTACTCTAATTGACCTAAACAAGCCCTAATTTCCAATGTCTAAATTGGGGCATTGGTCATTTTTTAGGTCATCAGGCAGTTGCCTGATAGAAATTAGGTCAATTAATTAATATATGTTTAATGATACAAACAGTTATAAAATAATGAGCTGTGAACGGTTACACAATTTGATAAAAAATCAAACTTGCTTTTATTTTGCAACTTAGCAAAGCAATCTCATGCTTGCCCCGTAGGTAAATCGAAGCGATATCCTTTGGGGAACGCATTTAAAAAAAAATAATAATGTGAGTAATATCAATAATAAAGCAGATTACAGAGTTTTTTTCAGACACTATATATGAATAGATTCATTATATGCATTGGCAGCAGCTTCTTTAATTGCTTCCGACATACTGGGATGCGGGTAAACAGATTTAATTATATCCGGTCCTGTAATATTTAGTTCTTTTGCAAGCACTAATTCTGAAATCATTTCTGTAACATTTGCACCAAGCATGTGTGCACCTAACAATTTGTCATTATCAGCATTAAAAATCAGTTTGACAAATCCTTGTTTTTCGCCGGAAGAATTAGCTTTGCCTGAAGCAGTAAAAGGGAATTTACCTATTCTTGTTTCATAATTAGATTCTTGAGCTTTTTTTTCTGTTATTCCTATAGATGCTATTTCGGGCATTGTATAAATACAACATGGTATGTTTTCATAATTTATCGGTTTTGGATTTTTGCCGGCAATTTTTTCAACACAAACTATGCCTTCTGCTGATGCTACATGTGCTAATGCCTGTCCATGCACAATATCACCTATTGCATAGATACCGTCAATATTTGTTTGATAATAATCATCAACTTTTATTTTTCCTTTTTCCAATTCTATTTTTATTTCTTCAATTCCTAATCCTTCAAAATTCGGACTAATTCCAACAGCAGAAAATACTGTTTCTGCAATATGAACTTCTTCTCCTTTGTCTGTTTTTATTGTAACCTCACATTCATCATTGTTTACACTGATATTTTCAACTGATGAATTAACCATAATTTTTATTCCTGCTTTTTTAAGAGAACGTCCCAATTGTTTTGAGACATCCTCATCTTCAAGAGGCACAATATAAGGCATGATTTCAACTAATGTTACTTCTGTGCATATAGCATTATAAAAATAAGATAATTCAGTTCCAATAGCACCGGAGCCAACAACAATCATTGATTTAGGTCTTTTTTGTAATTTTAGAGCTTCTCTGTATCCAATTATTTTATTACCATCTTGTCTTAAATTAGGAAATTCACGCGAATGTGCACCTGTAGCCAATATAATATGATTAGCAACATAAAAACTTTCATTTCCTTGTTCGTCAATAACTTTAACGGTTTTATTATCAACTAATTTACCGAAGCCCTTTATTACTTCAATTTTATTTTTTTTTAAAAGATACTGAACGCCTTTACTCATATTATCTGCCACTTTACGACTTCTTTCAATTATATGTAAGAAATTTGCTTTTGTTTCTCCCTCAACACTTATGCCATAATCAGTAGAATGTTTAATACATTGAAAAACTTCAGCACTTTTTAAAAGCGTTTTTGTGGGGATACATCCCCAGTTTAAGCAAATACCTCCTAATTCTGCTCTTTCAACAACAGCTACTTTCATACCTAATTGTGATGCTCTTATAGCAGATACATAACCACCAGGTCCGCTACCAATTATTAATATATCGTAATTCATAGTTATAAAATAAGTTTAAGGTTAAATCATTTACTTGGTTTTCTATCCTGAGAAACTTTTCCAAAGTTGTCGCGCGACCTAAAGTTTAGTAAAAATATGCGACACTA
>CAZZDX010000102.1:0-10125 GCA_964653185.1 uncultured Bacteroidales bacterium | reverse complement strand
ACCTTTTTTATTAGTTTTTATTATTTTTGCAAACATACGAGACAAACTGCCGTTATGGGCAAGGCGAAAAAAAACAATGATGCAATTAATCCTAAAATGAAAAAACTTGGAATCAAAATAGCATTAAGCGTACGACGTGATAAAGTAACTCATGACTTAGAACGATTTAATGAATTGTTAAATTTTGTTGAAGAAGCCTTACACGTTAAAAAAAAGCGCAGAGAATCTTATGTTTCACAAAAACTAAGTGTCATGGATGATGAAAATGAAGCTTCTTTGATGGCCGAATTTTATGCAGAAGATATATTTCAGATTGAAATTGATTTTCCACGTCTTCAGAGGTATGCATTATTTGTCAGTTTAATGAGCATCGTAGAGTCAAATTTAATTGGATTTTGTCGGACAGCAAAACATCTATTATCTGTTTCTAAAGATTTCGATGGAACGCTTCCACAAGTAATTAAGCGTAGTATGGAATATCTTGAAAATGAGGCGAGAATTGACATATCTCAATTTAAATATTATATTGACTTATCTATAATTCTTAGTCATATAAGAAACTGTATAGTCCATGATGAAGGTTCTATAAAGAATCGAAAAGACTCAGTAATTATTAGCGATTTCATTAAAGGAAAAGAAACTATTTTATTAGATACAGATAGAGGCAAAAAAATTATCCTAAATAAGGGATTTGTGGAATATTATTCACAAGAAGTACTTAAATTCCTTGATTGTGTATCTATAGGTCTTGGGAAAAAGGTTAGTTCTTTAAAATTACTAGATTAGGAGTTGCTTTCGATTGATAGTCTATTATAAAAATAATTGATAGAATTTTAATGAAGGAAAAAAAATTAAATAAAAATACGCCTAGTGGCATAACATGCAATATAGCCAAAAAGGGCTTTAGAGGTATGCGAAGCTCATCACCCGCATCAAGTTCAGTGTATCTTGATAGCGATGTACGCCGCAATCCCTTTCAGGACATATTGCCGCCGTTCAAAATTTGCTACAAGAAAATAAAGAAATAGATAGCCAACGCACAAATTGCACATTTGGTTTTTTGCCGACACACAGGCAAACTCTAAAAAACCAAAAGAACAATTTCTTGCCAACGCTCTCACAGAATTATAAACAGAAATAAAAGGAATTAGAAAATTATATGTTCGAACAAATTTTTAAAAATATTGACGATGTTCTGTGGAAAGACGCAGGTTGTGGAAGTGAACTGGATTATGTTGAGCAAACCTCGTGGATTTTGTTTCTGAAATATCTTGACGATTTAGAAAAGGACAAAGAAACAGCAGCACTTTTATCTGGAAAGACCTACGAAAAAATAATTGAACCAAAATTTCAATGGACTACTTGGGCAGCACCAAAACTGGAAAATGAAAAAATTGACCACAACGCAATGACAGGCGATGACCTTGTGGACTTTGTAAACGGTGAACTATTTCCATACCTCAAAAAATTTAAAACCGATGCAGAAAGTGCCGACACCATTGAATACAAAATTGGTGAGATTTTCAGCGAACTGAAAAACAGAATACAAAGCGGTTACAATCTGCGAGAAGTTGTAAACCTAATTGACGAACTGCGATTTAGAACTCATAAAGAAAAGCACGAAATGAGCCATCTTTACGAGGGCAAAATAAAAAATATGGGTAATGCAGGGAGAAATGGTGGCGAATATTACACCCCTCGTCCACTCATTAGAACCATTGTAAAAGTGGTTGACCCAAAAATTGGCGAAACCATTTATGACGGTGCTGCGGGTAGTGCTGGCTTCCTGGTTGAAGGGTTTAATTATCTCAACAAAAAAGGTTTATCTACAAGTCAAGTTGAGACCTTACAGAAAAGGATTTTTTACGGAAAAGAGAAAAAATCGCTTGCCTACATTATTGGTATTATGAATATGATTTTGCACGGAGTGGAAGCCCCAAACATTATTCATACCAACACACTTGCCGAAAATCTTGCCGACATACAAGAAAGAGACCGTTACGATGTTGTGTTGGCAAACCCGCCTTTTGGCGGAAAAGAGCGGGCAGAGGTGCAACAAAATTTTCCGATTAAAACAGGTGAAACAGCAAGTTTGTTTTTACAGCATTTTATTAAAATTTTAAAGGCAGGCGGAAAAGCAGGTGTTATAATTAAAAACACATTTTTAAGCAATACTGACAATGCTTCTATTGCTCTTAGAAAAGAACTTTTAAATAACTGTGATTTGCATACCGTTTTAGATTTACCGGGTGGAACATTTATCGGTGCAGGTGTAAAAACCGTTGTTCTCTTTTTTGAAAAAGGAAAGAAAACACAAAAAACTTGGTTTTACCAACTCAACTTAGATAGAAACTTGGGCAAAACAAATCCGCTAAACGAAAAAGATTTAGCCGAATTTGTAGAACTGCAAAAAACAAAAGCAGAGAGCGAAAACTCTTGGACGGTAAACATAAAAGACATTGACCAAGATACTTTTGACCTATCGGTTAAAAACCCAAACACACCCGAAGAAGCACCTTTGCGTGAGCCAAAAGAGATTTTGCGAGAAATGGCAGAACTGGATAAAGAGAGTGCTGAAATTTTGGCATCAATAAAAGAACTGATATGAGCAAAGAAAATAAATTACAATTATTCCAAAAGCAAAGAGTAAGAACGCTTTGGGACGAAGAACAAGAAAAATGGTATTTTTCTATTATTGATGTTGTGGCAGTTTTGACAGATAGCCCACGACCAAGAAAATATTGGAATGCTTTAAAAACTAAGCTAAAAGAAGAGGGAAGTGAGTTGTCCCAAAAAGTGGGACAACTGAAAATGAAAGCTTCGGATGGGAAAAAATATCTCACTGATGTAACAGATACTGAAACACTTCTACGCTTAATTCAATCTATTCCATCGCCAAAAGCAGAGCCTTTTAAAATGTGGTTGGCAAAAGTTGGTGCAGAACGAATTGAAGAAACCGAAGACCCCGAATTGGCTTTTGACCGTGCTATGGAAACTTACCTTGCAAAAGGATACTCCAAAGAATGGATAAACCAACGCCTTAAAAGTATTGAAGTTAGAAAAGAACTTACTGACGAATGGCAAGAGCGAGGTATGAAACAAGGCTTGGAATATGCCATTTTAACCAATGAAATTACCAAAGCCTGGGCAGATAAAACCGTAAAAGATTACAAAAAACTAAAAGGACTAAAAAAAGAAAACCTGCGAGACAATATGAGCAACCTTGAACTGGTTTTGAATATGTTGGCAGAAGCTTCTACAACCGAAATATCTAAAGAAAAACAACCAAAAGGATTAGAAGAAAATAAAAGTATTGCCCGTAAAGGTGGTAATGCTGCAAAAAAAGCAAGATTGGAAATTGAAAAACAAACTGGAAAACCAATTGTAACAGATAAAAATGCCAGAAAACTTTTAGATAAACCCAATAATAAAAATATTGAGAATGACTGATATGAAACAAAATTGGGAAATAAAAAAGTTGGGAGAAGTTTGTGAGGTTCAAAGAGGTCTTACTTATAGTGGCAAAGATGCTGTTGATTTTTCAGATAATATTGTGTTGCGAGCAACAAATATTAATTTAGAAAATAGTTCTCTTGATTTTACTGAGTTAAAATATTTACGAAATGATTTTCATATTCAAGAAAAATATAAATTAAAAAAAAGGGCATTATTAATATGTTTTTCAAGTGGTAGTAAAAGTCATTTAGGAAAGGTCGCGTTAGTTAAGAGTGATTATGATTATGCTTTTGGTGGTTTTATTGGGCAAATAAATCCAAAACAAGAAATCAATTCAAAATATTTGTTTTATTCTTTAATATCAGAAAATTACAAACAATATATTTTAAACTTAACAGATGGTGTAAATATAAACAATCTTAAAATTAAAGACCTTCAAGAATTTTAAATCCCCATCCCTTCACTCCCTGAGCAACAACGCATAGTAGCCATTCTAGATAAAGACTTTGCTGCCATAGACAAAGCAAAAGCCAATGCCGAACAAAATCTAAAAAACGCCAAAGAACTTTTTGAAAGTTATTTGCAAGGAGTGTTTGAGAATAAAGGTGGGGATTGGGAAGAGAAGACTTTGGGGGAAATTGCTTCAGTTGAATATGGTTACACTGACAATTCAACAATAGAAGGTGACTATAGATATATTAGAATAACAGATATAGACAATAATGGTAATCTTATAAAAGAAGATAAAAAATATATCAAGTATTCCAAAGAAGCAGAAAAATTTGTTTTGAAAGATAATGATTTACTTATGGCAAGAACAGGTGCAACGTTTGCAAAAGTTCTTTTGTATAGCAATTACGAATCATCTGTATTTGCTTCATATCTTATTAGGATTAATTTTATCGAAAATATTGAGAATGAATTTTATTGGTATTTTACAAAAACTCATAACTATTGGGAACAAGCAAATAGTTTATCTTCTGGTGCAGCTCAACCTCATTTTAATGGTGCAGCTCTAAAACAAGTAGTTTTTTCTTATCCGAAATCAACCAAAGAACAAAAACTGCTGATTAATAAATTTAGGGCTCTTTCAGTAGAAACAAAAGAATTAGAAGCAATTTATCAAAAGAAAATTGTAAATTTGCAGGAATTAAAAAAATCAGTTTTACAAAAAGCGTTTAATGGGGAGTTATAAATTGTCAGAATTATGATTTTTAAGATTAAAGGATGATAGGATTGAAAAAAGGATAATATGAAACACGAAGATTTAACACATAAAATAATTGGTTGTGCAATGAAGGTTCATTCAACTCTTGGGAATGGTTTTCAAGAGGTTATTTATCAACGTGCTTTGGCAATTGAATTTGAAAAGCAAGGTTTGAGCTACCAAAGAGAAATGGAAATGCCAATTTTTTATGAAGGTGTTAATATTGGAACAAGGCGTGTAGATTTTTTTGTTGAAGATAATATTATGGTAGAATTAAAGGCATTAACAGAATTGGAAGATGTGCATTTGGCACAGGCAATGAATTATTGTCAAGCCTATAATTTGCCGATTGGTTTATTAATAAATTTTGGTTCTAAAAGCCTTCAATTTAAAAGGGTGTATAATGTTAATCATCCTGAAAATAAAAATTATATTAAAAATAATCCTACAATCATAAAATCCAATAAATCTTAATTCAGACAATGGGAAAAGATATAAACAAATCGGTATTTGACGATGCTACCAAATTGAAATTAGATATTTTTGGAGAATGCTTTGAAGAGTGGTTTCCTGTATTTAATTACGACTTATATACTAAGGCGGTTTATATTTTTGATTTCTTTGCGGGTAGCGGAACAGATGTAGAAAATTATCCGGGCAGTCCTTTAATTTTATTAGACAAAGCAAAGGGTGAAAATGAAAAATATTGTTCAAATGCAAAAAAAGAGATTAAATTCTTTTTCAACGAAAAAAAGATAGATAAAAGCAATGAATTGAAACAAAATCTAGATTTTTATATAAAACAGTGTGAAGCAACAAACAATTGCGGAGATTGTATTTATAAATACACAATTCAAAATTATGATTTTCAAGAAATATTTAACAATCAGTCATTAAAAAATATTTTTAACAATAAAGATATTGGTAAATTTGTTTTGCTTGACCAATATGGTTTTAGTCAAATAAGTGAAGATGTTTTTAAGCAACTTGTATCTTTTCCAAAAACGGATTTTATCTTTTTTATTTCATCCTCGTTTATCAATAGATTTAAAGATCATCCTTATACAAAACAACATATTGATACATCAAAAATATCTTTTGAAAACAAAATGCCCAATGAAATCCATAGAGCCGTAGCAGATTATTTTAGAAGTTTAATTTCACAAGGAAAAGAGTATTATTTACACCATTTTTCCATTAAAAAAGGTGCGAATTATTACGGCTTAATATTTGGTTCAAATCATACGCTTGGAATGGAAAAATTTCTTAAAGTTTGTTGGAAACACGATAAATTTTCAGGTGAAGCAAACTTTAATATTGATAAGAATTGGGAAGAAAATTCTTTATTCGCATCTTTAGGAGAAAATATAAAAAAAGATACTGTTTCAAAAGAAATAAAAGAGTTAATTTTATCGGGAGAAATATCAGATAATATAACGGGTTTGAAATCTGCTATGCATAAAGGTTGTGAACCAAAATTGTTTACAGAAGTGATACAAAAACTTGAAAAAGATAAATTAATTGAGAGATACGGAAATGTGAATAATCAATCATCGAATATTCACAAATTACAAAAATCAAAAAGGTATAACGTTAAAAGGGTATAGCAATGATACATAAAATAGAATGGACAGAACAAACATGGAACCCTTCGGCAGGTTGCACTAAAATTAGTTCAGGTTGCAAAAATTGTTATGCAGAAACAATGGCAATGCGTTTACAGTCCATGGGAGTAGAAGGCTACGAAAATGGGTTTGAATTTAATACTGTTCCAAGTAGATTATACGAACCCTTAAAAAGGAAAAAACCAACGGTTTATTTTGTTAATTCAATGAGTGATATTTTTCACGAACATATGCCGAAAGAGTATTTAAACAAAATCTTTAAAGTCATTGAAGAAACCCCACATCACACTTATCAAATTTTGACAAAAAGAGCGGATAGAATGTTTCAATATTTATCTCAAAAAGAAATACCAAAAAATATTTGGATAGGTGTAACTGTTGAAAATAAAAAAGAAGGATTATCGAGAATTGATAAATTAAGGAAATTAAAAGCTACTGTATTATTTCTTTCCATTGAACCATTACTTGAAGACTTAGGCAAAATAAATTTAGACAATATTGACTGGGTAATAGTTGGTGGAGAAAGCGGTAATAAAGCAAGACCAATGGAAAAAGAATGGGTCGTAAATATAAAACAGCAATGCGAGGAAAATGACATTGCATTTTTCTTTAAACAATGGGGTACTTGGGGAGCTGATAAGATTAAACGAAATAAAAAAATAAACGGAAAAGAAATTGACGGTAAAGTTTGGCAACAATATCCGGGAATTATTGAACAACAATATTCAGTGGTATAATAATTACATAGGGACAATTTGTCCCTATAAAAATAGTAAAGAGATTATATGAACGAAGCCGAAACAAGAGCAGAATTAATAGACCCTAAACTAAAAGCCAATAGTTGGGGCGTTTTAGAGGGTTCAAAAATTCTTCGTGAACGCAATGTTTGTAAAATTACAGACGGCAGAATACAAGTTGGCGGTGGAAGAAAAAAACCACTCATAGCCGATTATATTTTGGTTTACAAAGGAATTAAACTTGCTGTTGTTGAAGCCAAAAGTAATGAATTAGAAGTTGGCGAAGGTGTGGCACAAGCAAAACTTTATGCTGAAAAACTAAAAATGGATTATACCTATTCCACCAACGGTAAAGAGATTTATCAAATCTGTATGAAAACAGGCGAGGAAAAACTCGTTGATGATTTTCTTACACCCGATGAACTTTGGAATGAAATTTACAGTGACCAAAATGAGTGGAGAGATAAATTTGCATCTGTTCCATTTGAAGATAAATCCGGGACTTGGCAACCTCGTTATTATCAAGAAATTGCTGTTAAAAACTCATTAGAAGCGATTGCTCAAAACAAAGACCGTATTTTATTAACTCTTGCCACAGGAACTGGAAAAACGGCTATTGCTTTTCAAATTGCGTGGAAATTGTTCCACACTCGTTGGAACTTAAACCGTGATGGCAAAAGACGACCACGAATTCTATTTCTTGCCGACCGTAATATTCTCGCCGACCAAGCATTCAATTCATTTTCTGCTTTCCCCGATGATGCAATGGTTCGCATAAAACCAAAAGAGATTAAGAAAAAGGGGAAAGTACCAACAAATGGCAGTATCTTTTTTACCATTTTCCAGTCATTTATGACAGAAGTACCAAATAATGGAGTAAAAGAAAACGAACCAGAAAAACTTTTAGCAGCCGAGCCAAAAGCTGAATACGAAACTTCAAAATTAAATTTTGGTCAATACCCAAAAGATTTTTTCGATTTTATAATTATTGACGAGTGCCACCGTGGCGGAGCAAATGACGAGGGAAATTGGCGTGGGATTTTAGAATATTTTTCACCTGCTGTTCAATTGGGTTTAACAGCTACACCAAAACGGAAAGATAATGTTGACACTTACAAATATTTTAACGACCCAGTTTACATCTATTCGTTAAAAGAAGGAATTAACGATGGTTTTTTAACACCTTTCAAAGTGAAGCGTATTAAAACCACACTTGACGATTATATCTACACAGACGATGATGATATATTAGAAGGTGAAATAGAAGAAGGAAAACTTTACATTGAACCTGATTTTAATAAAATCATAGAAATAAAGGAAAGAGAGGCGAAACGAGTTCAAATATTTATGAACGAAGCTAATCAGAACGATAAATCTATTATTTTTTGTGCTACTCAAGTCCACGCAGCAGCAGTTCGTGATTTGGTAAATCAATTCAAGAAAAGCCACGACCCAAATTATTGTGTTCGTGTTACTAGTAATGATGGAGAAATAGGAGAACAATTTTTAAGGGAATTTCAAGATAATGAAAAACTTATTCCAACTATTCTAACTACTTCACAAAAACTTTCAACAGGTGTTGATGCTCGAAATATCCGCAATATTATTTTAATGCGTCCGGTAAATCAAATCATTGAATTTAAACAAATTGTAGGTCGTGGAACTCGCCTTTTTGATGGAAAGGAGTTTTTTACAATCTATGATTTTGTAGATGCTTATCAACGATTTTCAGACACCGAATGGGACGGAGAACCAATGGAGTCGTCAGAATATAAAACAGGAAAACGAAAAAAACCTGAAGTAAAGGAGAAAAAAGAAGATTACGAGGAAAAAGAAAGACCTTCTAAAATAAAAGTGAAACTAAAAGACGGAAAAGAAAGAGAAATACAACATATGATTGCCACTTCGTTTTGGAGTGCAGACGGCAAACCGATTTCGGCACAGGAGTTTTTAGAAAACTTGTTTGGCGAACTGCCTAATTTTTTCAAAAGTGAGATGGAATTGCGAGAGATTTGGAGTAGCCCGATAACAAGAAAAACACTGCTCGAAAAATTAGATGAAGCAGGTTTTGGCAAAGATGAATTAACAACTCTGCAAAAATTGATAAATGCAGAAAAAAGTGACTTATTCGATGTCTTGGAATATGTGTTTGATAGTGATATTAAGCCAATAACAAGAGAAGAAAGAGCAACAAGAGCAAAAGCCACCATTTTTGCATTACTGAATGACAAGCAAAAAGAATTTATAGATTTTGTTTTGAGTAAGTATGTAGAAGCAGGAATAAGCGAACTTGACCAAGAGAAATTACCAATTCTACTTCAAACAAAATATCAGTCGTTGGAAGATGCAATGGGAATATTAGGAGATGTTCAAAATATAAGTTCACTGTTCATAGAGTTTCAGAAACATCTGTATAATATAAAAGTAGCTTAATAAAATGCCAGCCCGAAAGTCATACACATTTGCAATTCACACGAGCCAACGCTTGACCAAAATTACAAAAGAGTATGTCTTGCTAACGCTCTGAAAGACAGTCAGTATGAAAAAAACACAGGGCATAGTAGAGTATCCGGCTAACGGTCAAATGACCGATGACATTTATTGGAACTGATGCAAAAATCTGTTTATCACTTTTAACCAGTATTTAATCAGGTGGTTGCCTGATAATTTTTTTTTTGTATTTTTGAATTTCGCATCAATCGGGCGACTGACCGATAAAACACTATTACATTTGTAAGCACAAAGAATATACAAACAATAAAAAGCCCATTTAATGGATTATAAAAAAAATATTTTTAGCTTTGTTTATAAAATTTTTTATTAATTTTGTTAAAATAAAAGTTACCACAAAAAACAAAAAGTAACTAATAGATTTTAGTATAGCATATAAAAGTTACCTTTTGGCACAAATGGTATTTGTATAAATGAGTTCAGATTGTCTAAAAACCAATAAAAAAGAAAAATAAATTTGATTGTAAAAAATATAAATCATTGATTATCAATATAATATGATATAATGTTTTTATAAAAAATTCAATAATTTTGGGTTTTTAGATACTGTGTTAAAATCCAAATTTTTTATTAAAAAAAATATTATTTT
>CAZZDX010000101.1:0-10193 GCA_964653185.1 uncultured Bacteroidales bacterium | reverse complement strand
ATTTTTAAAGATAACAATCGGCATATACACCATTTAGCCATTTATTAAAAACAATAAAAAAAAATATGATTTATCATTTTTTTAAACCTCTGTATCCATTACTATCAATGGTAAAGCCGGGGATAGGGGGTATTATATATTCATCAAACAGGTTTATTATAGTTGCCGGTATATTAATCTGTTTATTAAACAGTTTAAATTCTTTTGCTGCTGATATAACATCTACACAGACAGGAAACTGGAACGTTGGAACAACGTGGATTGGTGGCGTTGCACCTGTAGCAGGTGATAACGCTACTATTGCCAATGGAGATACAGTAACAGTAACTGCTGATGCTACTATTAATCTTTTAACTATTGATAATGGTGGTGTTTTAACAGTTAATGCAACAAAATCATTAACAGCTAACGGGGATTTAACTATTAATGGCGGTCTTATATTAAAATCAGATGCAACAGGCACGGCAACATTAATTGATAATGGTACTATTAGTGGCTCAGGCACAGTAACAGCACAACGTTATTTATCAGGTGCTGTCTATCATTATGTTTCAGCTCCCATAAGCAGTGCAAACACCAGTTTGTTTTCCGGTGCGCATAGATTTTACTTATGGGATGAACCAATAAGCTCTAATGATACTGTTGCTTCATGGCAAACACCAGCAGGCAACATGGATACTATGAAAGGTTATGCAGTAGAATTTTTAGGAAACACTGTTATAAATTATACAGGAGTTGCAACAGAGTTGAACACAGGACCTTATAATATAACTGTTACAAATACAGATGGCATAATGCTACCAAATAAAGAAGGATGGAACCTTGTTGGGAATCCTTATCCTTCGGCAGTTGACTGGGATGATGCAGGATGGACTATAACAAATGTTGATAACGCAATATATTTTTTTAAAGGTTCTGACTTTAACTATGCTTCTTATGTTGGTGGCGCCGGAATAAATGGAGGCACACAATATATACCTGCTATGCAGGGATTTTTTGTGAAATGTAATAATGTGGGAGGCAGTGGAACATTAGAAATAACTAATTCTGTAAGAGTTATTAATTCTCAGGCATACTGGAAAGAAAATAAAACCGAACAAAACAACATATTAAAATTAAAAGCAGAAGGAAATGGCTATAGCGATGAGACAGTTGTGCGATTTGATGCTTCTTCTACTAATGAATTTGACAGTGATTATGATGCTTATAAATTATTAAGCTCTAATGAAAATGTGCCTCAGATATATACAAAACTTTCAAATGGCACTATATTATCAATAAATACACTGGCACCTCTGACAGAAAATTTATCAATGCCATTAATTTTCAGAGCAGGAGTTACAGGTGAATATACTTTAAATGTTGCAGATATTAATTTTGACCCATCCATTTCTGTATTACTGGAAGATACACAGGAAGATGTGATAATGGACTTACAAACCACACCGGATTATACATTTAACATAAGCACAGGAACTTTTGCAAACAGATTTATAATACACTTTTCTTTAACAACAGGGGTTAATGATTACTCAGAAGACAATAATTTAAGTCCTTATATTTATTCTGAACAAAATAATATTTATGTTGTGTTTAACACATCAAAATCAATAAAAGGAAAAATTACAGTATATGATATTTTAGGAAGAGAAATAATAAAAAAAGATATTGATAAATTAAACAAATTAAGTATTAATAATGTAAAAGGACTATATATTGTAAAAGTATTAACAGATAATAATGTTTATACAAAAAAAATTATTATAAATAAATAACTGATGTTTCCCATAACTGCAAAACATCAGTTATTTAATACACAAAAAGCACACTGGCACAAGAAAAAAACTTAATGTAAAAATACATTTTAACATTTATAGAAAAAAATATATATAAAAAAATTGAAACTTTTAAAAAAAATACTTGCTATTTTAAAAAAAAAGATTATCTTTGTATAGAATAATGATTAAATTAAGTTAAAAAATAATCTGAAACTAAATATTGTTTAATTATGTATACGTAACTTTACATACATAAATATATGTAAATATATAATAGTATTTTATAAATCATTATTTCAATGTATAATGTATTATTTAGATATTAAACAATACAAATTATTTCATATACAAGTTATTACAACAATACTATAAATAAAAAATTGTATGTTTTATTATTCCCAAAAATATCTGTATCTTTTGCTATCACTAATAGAGAGGGGAATTATATGTTCAATAAATAGGTTTATTATAGTTACCGGTATATTAATTTGTTTATTAAACAGTTTAAATTCTTATGCTGCTGACATAACTTCTGCACAAACAGGAGACTGGGATGATGGAAACACATGGGTGGGAGGTGTAGTTCCCGGTGCTGCAGATAACGCTACTATTGCTAATGGACATACCGTTACTCTGGGATCTCCCAATACTATTATTACTAACCTGACCATTCAATCCGGTGCTCTTCTTAATGATGATAATAAACCGGGTTTTACTGTTACAGGAGATTTTACACTGAACGGAGAATTCTGGTGTACAAGAGATATTACATTAAGCGGAACAAATACTACTATTGACGGCACAGGCATAAAAACAAAAGCAGTTTATCAGGCTGCTGTTGGTGATATAATCATCAGCGGAGGCAATAAAACAATATTGTCTTCTGCGGACCTTACTATTGCAAGAGGTGATATTATTATAAATACAGGTGTTACAGTTATTAATAATGGTATAATAATAACCGGAACAGACGATGAAGGTAATATCAACGGACAAGATGCTTCTTCTACATGGACACAAGGCAGTGATTCTAAATTAAATTATTGCTGGAATGACGGTGACCTTGCTCCTATGCAGACAGGAATCTTTAATGCTTCAGCTAATGGTAATACGGTAAATTATACTAAATTTGGTTATGTAGAATTCGCAATGCCTGATGACGGCTCATATTATAATTTGGAAATTAAAGGTTCTGATGAAAAACGATTATTGGAAAATGCCATAATTCAAGGTAATTTAACTATTACAAGCTGGCTTAATCCTGATGGATTTGATATTACCATAGGTGGAAATTGGACCAACTCAGGCATCTTTACACATGGTGGTGTTACCACTGTAACCTTTAACGGCTCAGAAAACCAGACCATTACAAATAGCTCCGGAGAAGAATTCTGGAACCTAACTGTTAATAAATCAGGTGCCACTTTAATTATTGATGATAATGTGGAAGTATCTCCCGGAGGTGGTGGAGTCCTTACTATGACACAGGGAAATATACTGGTAAATTCCGGCAATATCCTTACATTAGGCAACTCATGTGTTGAAAACACACTAAATCATACTTCCGGTTTTATAGTTGGACCATTTCAAAGAGGTATTGCTAATCCCGGGACATTTCTGTTTCCTGCTGGCACATTTGGCTCTCCTGATTATTTCCGCCCTGCTTACGTAACAATTAATACTCTAACTGCTTGCGGTTCTTTAACAGGAGAATTTGTAACTGAGGATCCCGGAACAGACGGACTGGCTTTACGCGATGGTCTCCCTCTGCCTGATAGTGTCCGTGGCACCTTTTCCGAAGGATACTGGGTGTTAAAACCTAATTCAAATTTTTCCTGCTCAGATTACAACCTTGAGATTGTTGGCAATGGCTTTGACAGTTACACAATTAATTCAACAACACGTATCCTGAAAAGAGCTGGTTCATCTGATCCATGGACCGTAGATGGAAGTCATACTACTGCTAACCCGGATACTGTTTATCGTAATACCTTAACAGGTGGCTTTTCCCACTTCTGTTTTGGCGACACTACAAATTGTAACCCGCCAAATACATCTCCCATATCCGGTCCTGATTCTGTTTGTACAGGTGATACTGTAAATTATTCTGTTACAAATACTCCGGGTTCATCTTATGATTGGACCGTTGAAAATGGTGACATTATTACTCTTGAAACTGATCAAATAACTGTAGTATGGGGAAATACAGGAGGTATAAGTACCGTTCAGGTTATTGAGGATAATGGCTGCACACAGGGCTCTGCTGTTACAAAAAATGTTGATGTCCATCCTTTGCCTACATCTTCTATAAATGGAATTATAAGTACAGATAAATATTCTACAGAAATATATTCTGTAACAGAAAGAACAGGGTATTCATATAACTGGTATGTATCAGGTGGCTTAATTACTTCAGGAAATGGTACAGATAGCATAACTGTTGACTGGGGAGAAGAAGGCACAGGACTTGTCCAGTGTATTGCAGGTTCAACCTGTGGTTCAGCCGATCCTGTTGTATTAAGTGTTACTATTTATGGTTCTATTATTAGTGTCCAATCCGGATTCTGGGATGATCCTTCTACATGGAATTGTAATTGTGTTCCTAGTGAGTCAAATAGTGCTATTGTTAATAATAACCATATAGTTACATTACCAGGTGGTTTTACAAGAAGGATCACTAACTTTACAATAAGAGCTACAGGTGAATTAGATGATGATAGCAGAGATTTTATGGTTCATGGTAATTTCATAATCAATGGTACATTTTCAGGTGGTGGCATATTATATTTGGATGGTTCAGATACTTATATTGGTGGGACAGGAACAATAAGTAAAGGAAGCGACATACAGATACAGGGTGGAAATAAAACAATACTCTCGTCTGCTGACCTCTCTGTCCCTAATGCTACAATAACTCTGTCCTTGGTTGATGTTACAAATAACGGTATAATTACAATAAACAATAATATTCTTGGCAATGCAGGAACAGAAAATTGGACTAATGCCGGTAATTCAACTTTAAATTACGGAGGAACAGATTTAAGTTCTATTGGTGCATTTTTTGCTTCTGCTTCTGATAATACAGTTAATTATTACAGCAATAGCGTAAATCAAACTATTAAATGCACACAAAATGGTCAGTATTGGCATCTTATTACATCAGGAACTAGTATCAAAACATTAGAATGTGATATTAACATTGATGGTAATTTATCTGTTTACGGTTCCAGCCAATTTGATGTCAGTAGTTATAATATTACAATTGCAGGAAACTGGACAGATACAAGTTATAATGCTGATGCTTTCTTTGAAAGAACTCAAACTGTAACTTTTAATAGTTCTGTTAACCAGCGTATAATCTGTCCGGGTGGAGAATCGTTCTATAATCTTACTATTGCAAAATCAGGCGGTAGTTTGATATTAAAAAATGATGTTACTGTTTCCAGTACTGCAGGTGGAATGCTTACACTTACTTCTGGTATTATCAAAACAGGCTCAAATACTTTAACTCTTGGCACAGGCATTGCCAACGAAAGCATTGGCGATTTGTCTTACAGCTCAGGATGGATAGCCGGAAAGTTTCAAAGATGGATAAATACAACAGGTAATTTCTATCTGTTCCCTATCGGCACATTATCTTATTACCGTGGTGATTCTATTCAGTTTAATGCTCTTACAGGCGGCTTACTTGTCAGTGAATTTGTCGCGACAAATCCCGGCACAGCCGGATTATATTTAGTTGAAGGCACAGACAGTATTTATAATACATTTACCGAGGGCTACTGGCAATTGACAGCAACCGACGGCTTATCATCCGGTGATTATGATTTACGACTGACAGGAAATGGATTTTCAAGCTATACTATTGACCCGGAAACCAGAATATTATACCGTGCTAATGCTTCAGGCGACTGGTCTCTTAAAGGTAATCATCAGGCAGCAACAGCAAATACTGCAAAACGAAATGGAATTACCAGCTCATTAGCCCAATACTGCTTTGGTGATAACACACCTTGTACTCCACCTGCAAATACTATAAGTGGTGCTGATTCGGTTTGTACTAATAGTGCAGGAGAACAATATACAATTACGGACCATACGCCTAATATATATACATGGTTATGTACTGGCGGAACAATTAATCCTGCACCATCACCTGATGATGATACTATTTATGTTGACTGGGGTTCTACAGGAGAAACAGGAAAAGTGCAAATGGTTGAAAAAGATAATTGCGGTAATGGCGATACTGTTACCCTTAATGTTAATATTCATCCTTTGCCTGCTTCTTCAATAACAGGTAAAACAACGGGTCTCAGCCAGTATGGTTCGGATGAACCTTATACTGTTGTCCCCTGCAGACCCGGATATTCTTATGAATGGTCTGTTGCACAAAACGGCGGGACAATACTTTCCGGCAAGGTTCGTGTACTATTACTATAAAATGGGATTCTACAGGTCTGGATACTGTCAGTGTTATTCCTTATGTTCCGGGTTGCGACTCTGCTGACGCTGTTGAACTGCCTGTTAATATTTATGGAACAATAGTCAGCATACAATCAGGCGACTGGGATGATACATTAACATGGAATTGTAACTGTGAACCATTAGCTGTTGATAATGTTGTTATTGATACAGGACATACTGTTACTCTTAACGAAAATGATACTATAAACTTTTTTATTATATCAGACAGTGCTACATTAAATAATAATGGTTACGACTTTTGGGTTACTTATGAATATACTGTAAATGGAACTCATACCGGTAACGGGGATATTTATTTAAATGGCAATGGTGTTTCTATTAGTGGATATGGAACCATTAGCAATACAGGTAACCTGCAGATTGACAGTAATAAGAATATCTATACAAGTGCAGATATTACAAGAATAAATGGACAGACAACAATTGGCGCAGGATTTACCGTTACTAATAATGGTATATTTACCAACACTACTGATATTATCGGAGAAGGAGCAGCAAGTACTTGGATTAACAGCAATAATGCCACATTGAATATTGGAGGTACTATGCTATCTACCGGTACTTTAGATGCCTCTGCCTTAGATAATACAGTAAATTATAATGCCAGTGTAGTCCAAACTATAAAATGCCCCGGTGGCGGACAATATTATAATCTTACCTGTTCCGGTTCAAATATAAAAACTCTTGAGTGTAATATTAATGTTGATGGTAATCTTAAGATATTAGAATCGTCTCAACTTGACGTTGATGCTGCTAATGATTACAGCATCACCCTTGCAGGCAACTGGCTTGACTCCAGCTCCAGTGCCATCCCTTTTATAGAACAACAAGGTTTAGTTACTCTTGATGATGCCGGATCTCAATCTATATATGCCTCTTCTAATGAAATTTATTATGATCTTACGATTAATAACGGAGGACTTATCCTTAATAATAATGTTACGGTCTCTAATACCCTTACAATGACTTTAGGTAACATTAATGCCGGAACTGATACACTTATTCTTGGTATCAATACAACTAATATAGGTACATTGATTCATTCTTCAGATAATACAATTATTGGCAAATTCCAGCGGTGGATAAATTCTGCAGGTATGAATATCCTTTACCCTATTGGTACATCTTCAGATTACCGTCCGGCTCTTGTCAATTTTACAAACCTTACAAGTGGTTCTCTGCTAAGTGAATTTATTGTTTCTAACCCAGGCAACAACGGATTACCTATGACCGACGGTCCTTATGTCATTGGAAATGCTTTTACCGAAGGTTACTGGCGACTTGACGCCTTTAACTCCCTTGCAAGTAGTGATTATGACCTTGATTTAGTCGGAACAAACTTTTCCAGTTACTCTATTGTAGAAAAAACACATCTGATAAGACGTGTTGATGCAACAAGTGGATGGGATACTACTAATGCCGGCTCTCACATAAATGCAGTCGGAGATACTGTGAAAAGAAAAAATTTAAACAATATATCCAACTATGAATTTGGCTTTGGCGATACTACCGGCTGCTCCAACTATCCTCCTACTTCTGCTATAACAGGAAAAGATTCTGTTTGCCAGGGACAGACAGGAGTAATCTATTATGTTGAAGACCACCCGCCTAATACATACATCTGGCAGCTTATTCCTTCTTCTTCCTGTTCAATTGTCGCAGATAATGGTGATAGTATTACTGTTGACTGGGGTACAACAGGTCAGACCGCTATTGTAAGAGTAGTTGAAATAGATGATTGTCATAGCAGAGACCCTGTTGACAAGTCAGTAGATATTCATGTATTCCCTACTTCTTCTATTTCCGGCAGTGATATTGTCGGGGAATATACCTCAAACCCATATTCAGTCACAGATAATGGTTATACGTATACCTGGAGTATTCTTGGTGATAGTGGTATAGTTGCTACAGGTCAGGGAACTGCAAACATTACTGTTGACTGGCTGGGACAAAATGATGATACACTTCAGGTTATTGCAAGTAATGGTGGATGTGGAACTGATACTGCTATTCTGAAAGTTGCTATTCACGGAAATATTATAAGTGTCCAGACAGGAAACTGGACTGATATAAATACATGGAACTGCAATTGTGTGCCTGAACCTACGGATAATGTTATTATTGATACATTACATACTGTTACTCTAACTCATAATGATACTATAAATGGTCTGACTATTAATGCCGGTGGCACACTGGACAATGCAACATATTACATAAGAGTTACAGGTAATTATACTGTTAACGGAACACATACCGGAAGCGGGGATATTAACCTTGCAGGTAATAATACTACAATTGACGGAACAGGGACTATTAGCACTTCCGGAACATTCTACGTTCAAAATTATGATAAAATTATTTTATCAACTGCCTGTTTAATCCGCTCCGGCAACTTTAGTATATCTAATGGCAAAACAGTAACCAATAATGGTGCAATAACCATTGATGGAAATATTAGTGGTGGTGCTACATCAAAATGGAACAACAATGCTAATTCTTATCTTGGTATTACAGGCATACTTTTATCAACAGGTATTCTTAATGCTTCAGGAACAAGTGATACTGTAGAATATAACGGAGGTGGCAATCAGACAATAAAAATGTCAGCACCCAACTATTACCACCTGCTTCTGTCCAATAGCAACACCAAAACACTTGCCGATATCACAGATATAAACGGTGAGCTAGTAATCAAAAATACAGTAACTATGGATTGCTCCGGTAAAAACTTCAGTTTAGCCGGTAATTTCACTAATAACGGTAACTTCAATGCCGGCACCAATACAGTTACTTTTGATGGAAACACAACTATAGGTGGTGCATCTGTTGATACTTTCAATAATATTATAATTTCTAATACATTGAAAGGTCCATTAGGTAATTTATATATTGAGGGTAACTGGGCTAATAACGGCACTTATAATCACAACAGCGGAAAAGTTATATTTCCTTCTGTAACTACTGTGAGCGGGAGTTCTGTTACTAATTTTAATAATATAGAAATAACCAGTATAGGAAATCTGACAGGTCATTCTACAAATATGGGAGTAGCAGGTAGTTGGATAAATGATAATGTTTTTAATCACAATAACGGAACAGTAACTTTTAACGGAAACACAACCATAGGCGGCACATCTGCTACTACTTTTAATAATATAGAAATAACCAATACGGGAAATCTGACTGGTCATTCTACAAATATGGGAGTAGCAGGTAGTTGGATAAAAGATAATGTTTTTAATCACAATAACGGAACAGTAACTTTTAACGGAAACACAACCATAGGCGGCACATCTGCTACTACTTTTAATAATATAGAAATAGTTGATACAGGAAACTTGACCGGTTACAACGGAAATATGTGGATAGAGGGTAACTGGGCTAATAATGGCACCTATAATCATAACAGCGGAAAAGTGATATTCCCTTCTGTAACTAATGTGAGCGGGAGTTCTGTTACTAATTTTAATCATGTAGAAATAACTAATACAGGAAATTTAACAGCTCATCCCGAAAATATGGGTGTAGCAGGTATATGGACAAGAGATAATGTTTTTAATCCCAATGGAGGAACAGTAACTTTTAACGGATTCTCCAATATAGGAGGATCTGTTACCAACACCTTTAACAATGTTGATATTATTTTCGGAGCAACTGTAATAGCACCTGCAGCCATTATGAATATTACAGGGAACCTGAGTAATGACGGAACATATACGCATAGTAGCGGACAGGTAAACTTTAACGGCACAGATACAATATCAGGAAATTCCATGATTAACTTTAATAACATAACAATTACAGGTACGTTAATTGCTCATTCCGACAGCATGCAGATGAATGGTAACTGGATAAACAACGGAACATTTACACATAACAACGGAAAAGTTAGGGTTAGCGGTATAACTACAATATTCGGGTCAG
>CAZZDX010000100.1:0-10281 GCA_964653185.1 uncultured Bacteroidales bacterium | reverse complement strand
TCATAAATTTTCAGAAAACATATATCATTAGCCCCGCCTTTTAAGGCGGGGACAATGATAAGAGTGCGATATCCTCTGCAAAATTTTGAAAGTTTTATTTTTTTATTTTATAAAATTTTCAAAATTTTGCAGAGGTGGGTGTTGCTTAAAACTATACCCCGCCCTGAAGGACGGGGCTAATGGTAATAAAATATAATTTAATTTATGAACTTAGCGAAGCGATCTCACGAAGTAATAATTCAGGTTAAAGAGATTATATAAAAAAACTTATTTTTGTTCTAAAATTGTAATATCTATTAAAACAGTTATCTAACATGTGCTAATTATATCAGGTAACTGGCTAATTTTTTATTACTAATTATCAAAATCAGCACAAAAATAAAACTAAATTTTAAAATTATAGTAAAAAACATAAAAAAATGAAACTATTAATGATTTACATGAGCAAATTCTCATTTAATCCAACCATTAAAACTATTGAGTCAATGCCGAATTTTTCAGAAGAAAAAGAATTTGAAAATATTCAGGTTGCATTTATTCAAGTTGAAAAGCAAGATGAGGAAAACGAGACAGCAGTTGAAAAAAAGTTGCTAAAAAATCTTAAATGGATTGCGGGTAAAAATAATACTAAGCATATTATTTTACATTCTTTTGCTCATCTATCGGAAAGTAAAGCAGAGCCGGAATTTACAAAATCTCTATTTGACAATATAAAAGAAAGATTAACAAATTCGGGATTTCAGGTAGAACAAACACCATTTGGTTATTTTTTGGACTTAAAAATTGATGCTCCTGGATATTCACTTGCAAGAGTGTTTAAAGATTTATAAAAAAATGGAAAAACTATGATTAATGAAATTTTCCAAATATTAAAACAAGCCATAATGATAACCGGTTTTATTTTTGTAATGATGCTGGTTATTGAATATATCAATGTTCAAACAAAAGGACTTTGGCATGAAAGTATATCCAAAAATAAATGGAAACAATATTTATTTGCCGGCTTATTAGGAGCTATTCCAGGATGTCTTGGAGCATTTACAGCAGTTGCATTATTTTCTCACAGGATAATTTCATTTGGAGCAATAGTAACTACAATGATTGCTACAAGCGGAGATGAGGCATTTGTTATGTTTGCAATGTTTCCTCAAAAAGCTGCAATACTGACAATAATAATTTTTGGTGTAGGTATCTTAGCCGGTTATCTTACAGACAAACTTCCAATATCAAAAAAAATATTAAATAAATTTGTAGAAAATAAATTTCCACTTCATAAAGAAGAAGAATGTAAATGTTTTCAGAAAGATAAATTTTTGCAATCTCTAATTAAACCATCAATATATCGTGTGATACTGACAATAATTATTATTTTGATTCTATTTGCTGTTTGGACAGGAATTATTGTTGGCGATTCAAAGGCATGGATAAAAATTACAATACTTATTGCAATTTTATTTTCATTATTTATCGTTATCAGTGTTCCTGAACATTTTCTAAAAAAACATCTTTGGGAACATATTGTAAAAGTTCATATCCCTAAAATTTTTTTATGGACTTTCGGAACACTTCTCGTAATTCATTTTTTAATGAATTTTATTGATATTAAATCATGGATAACAGATAATATGCTGCTCGTTATGGTAATTGCCGTATTGGTTGGAATAATACCTGAATCAGGTCCGCATTTAATTTTTGTAACTTTATTTGCACAAGGAACAATACCATTTTATATACTTTTGGCAAGCTCAATATCTCAGGACGGACATGGTATGCTCCCTTTACTTGCTGAATCAAAACGTGGATTTATCACTGTTAAATTAATAAATATTATTTTTGCACTAATAATAGGAATTATTGGATATTTAATAAATTTTTGGTTTGATATATGAAACATCCATGAATAAAGGCAATTGACAATAATTATGAATTATGTGCTTTGAAATAGAAACTTGGAACTTTTATCTTTTAACTTTTGTTTTTTAACTTATTAAAAATGAACTAATTACAAAAAAAATAAACAATGAAAATCATTACTGCATTTGCAACAGACGATGGAAAATCATTCATAAACAAGCATTTTGGCGATGCTGATTATTATATGATCTATGAAATTTCAACAACAGAAGTTAAATTTATAAAAAAAATGGAAAATACAACAAAAATTTATGAAGAAGAAACTCATGCTGACCCCAAAAAAGCAAAAGGAGTTACAGAATTGTTGAAAAATGAAAAAGTTACTACTGTTGTATCAAAAATATATGGACCGAATATAAAACGAATTAAAAAAAAATTTGTTTGTATTTTAATAAATGATAAAGAATTCTCTGAATGTGCAAAAATAATTCAACAAAAATTAGACATTATAATTAATGAATGGAATAAAGGTGAAACAAGAAATCATATTAATTTAAAAAAAATAATATAATTAATAGAAGTCCCCTTAAATTTGAACATATTGCTTTATCTGTAAATGATACATAAGGAATTTAAAATTTTTATTAAAGATAAAAGTGAAAACATTTTTGAAATAAAAAAAAAACAATATGCCAAAGACAGAACCATTTGATAATCACTCTAATCAATATGACAATTGGTTTATTGAAAATAAATATGCTTTTGAATCTGAGTTAAAAGCCATTAAAAAAGTTATACCAGATAATGGAAAAGGTATTGAAATTGGTATAGGAAGCGGCATTTTTGCAGAACAATTAAATATCAACGAAGGTATTGAACCTTCAAAAGCAATGCGTGAAAAAGCAAAGATGAAAAATATTAACGTTGTTGATGCTGTTGCTGAAAATCTGCCTTATCCCGATAAAAGTAAGGACTTTGCTTTAATGGTTACTACAATTTGCTTTGTTGATGATATATATAAATCTTTAAAAGAAGTAAATCGTATTTTAAAAAATAATGGTTTTTTAATTATTGGATTTGTTGACAAAAACAGTCCTGTTGGAAAATTTTATTTAAAAAATAAAGAGAAAAGTATTTTTTATAAAGATGCTGTATTTTATGCAACAGAAGAATTATATAAAATATTAAAAAATACTGGCTTTAAAATTGAAAATACATATCAAACTGTTTTTCTGAAATTAAATGAAATAAATAATGTTCAGGAAGTATTAACAGGATACGGTCAAGGTAGTTTCGTAGTGCTAAAAGCCAAAAAAATAATCAATTATGATAAGCAAAGCAGCAAAACTTATTAAAAATGCAAATCACATCACTGCTTTTACCGGAGCAGGAATTTCTGTAGAAAGTGGAATACCTCCATTTAGAGGGAAAGATGGTCTATGGAATAAATATGACCCTGTTTTTTTGGATATTGGATATTTTAAAAAAAAACCAAAAGAATCATGGAAATTAATAAAAGAAATATTTTATGATTTTTTTGGTAAAGCAAAACCAAATGCTGCTCATTTTGCTCTCGCTGAAATGGAAAAAATGGGCTCATTACATTCAATAATAACTCAAAACATAGATAATTTACATCAAAAAGCAGGTTCCAAAAATGTCTATGAATTCCATGGCAATTCCAGATATTTAATTTGTCAGAATTGTTTAAAAAAATATTTAGTTCAGAATATAGATTTATCCTTTTTGCCTCCAAAATGTAAAAATTGCAAAGCTGTTCTTAAACCGGATTTTATCTTTTTCGGTGAGCAAATTCCTGAACCTGCTCGTACTAACTCTTTTGAAGAAACAAAAAAAGCAGATGTTTTTATTCTTATCGGAACTACTGGCGAAATAATGCCTGCATCTATGATTCCTTATGAAGCTAAAAAAAATAACGTAAAAATAATAGAAATAAATACTCAACCGTCAAATTATACAAATACTATTACTAATATTTTTCTGAAAGGTAAAGCAACTGAAATTATGCAAAAACTTTTAGAAAAAATAAAAATATTAAATTAATTTTGTTCATTTTTTAATATATCCTTCTTTATGAAAGATAATAAAGAGCTTGAATTAGTATGGAATTTTGTTGAGAAAACCGGTAGAAACATTTTTTTAACAGGAAAAGCAGGTACAGGGAAAACATCTTTTTTACATAATATAAGGAATAAATCGCAAAAAAGATTAGTCGTAGTAGCACCAACAGGCGTAGCTGCTATTAATGCCAAGGGAGTAACAATACATTCTTTTTTTCAAATGCCTTTCGGTCCTATTTTGCCTCCCCAAGCATATCATAATGAAAAAGAAAACCCGCAGCTTCAGAAAAAATTTAACAGTCGCAAAATAGATATAATCAGGTCTTTAGATTTACTGATTATTGATGAAATAAGTATGGTCAGGTCCGATTTGCTAGATGGAATTGACCAAGTGTTAAGAAGATACAAAAATAAGGATAAAGTTTTTGGTGGAGTTCAGGTATTAATGATAGGTGATTTACAACAACTGGCACCAGTTGTAAAACCCGATGAATGGGAATTATTGAGACCTTATTACAGCACTCCTTTTTTCTTTGGCAGCAAAGCTTTTCAGATTTCCGATGCTGTCGGAATTGAACTTAAACACATATATCGCCAAAAGAACTATAAATTTATCAGTATCTTAAACGAAATTAGAAATAATTCTATTTCCGTTGAATCTTTAAAAGCCCTGAATCAGCAATATAATCCCGATTTTATACCGGCAGAAAATAATGGTTATATAACTTTAACCACTCATAATGATCGGGCAAACCGAATAAATGAAAACAAACTGCATAAAATTAAAAGCAAAACATTCAAATTTATTGCCAAAATTGAAGGAAAATTTCCCGAATACTCTTATCCAACATATTCTGAATTAGAACTTAAAATTGGAGCTCAGGTGATGTTTATTAAAAATGACAGTTCACCTGAAAAAAAATTCTTTAACGGGAAAATAGGTAAAATTGTTAACCTTGATGAAGAATCCGTTACCGTTAAATGCCCTGATGATGATTCTGAGATAATTACAGGCTATGAAACATGGGAAAATATAAAATATTCACTTGATGAAGCAACCAAAAAAATTAAAGAAAAAGTAAATGGTTCATTCTCACAAATACCTATTCGCCTTGCATGGGCAATTACAATTCATAAAAGTCAGGGATTAACTTTTGATAAAGCAATAATTGATGCAAATGCTTCTTTTGCTCATGGCCAAACTTATGTCGCACTTAGCAGATGTAGAACATTGGAAGGTATTGTATTAAAAAGTATTATAAATAAAAAATGTATAATACACGATAACAGCGTAGTAAACTTTACAAGGGATGTGGAAGACAATCAGCCGGATAACGACAGATTGAATCAATCGCAAAAACAATTTCAGTTAAATTTATTAGAGGAATTATTTAATTATAAACAACTGGAATATCCTGTTAAACGTTGTCTTAAAGTTTATTATCAAAATAGGAATATCTTACGGGGAAACATTTTACAATCACTCCAAACGATCAAAGAACAAGGCATTGATGAATTAATTAAAATGGGAATTAATTTTCAAAATCAATTAATAAAATTAAGCCGTAATGAAACAGAACTTGAAAAAAGTCCTGTTATCCGTGAAAGAATTAAAAAAGCGCTTGCATATTTTACTAATTATACAGAAGAAAAATTGGTAACCCCTTTTTCTGAATTAAATTATTCAACGGATAATAAAGCTGTTGATAAAGATCTGAAAAAACAGTTAAAAAAAATTAACGAACTTATTGATAGTAAAATCTATTGCTTAAAAGGACTGGGATATGAATTTAGTACTATAAAATACATGGAATTACGTGCAAAATCCCTTTTACAAAAGGTGAAACCAACCAAATTGAAAAACAATTATACTGATAGTTCACATCCAAAACTTTTTTCGGACTTGCGTAATTTACGTAATAAATTTGCCATTGATGAAAATGTGCATCACTATCAAATTTTTACCCAGCAATCCCTTTACGAAATATGTGAACGTCTCCCTGCTTCAAAAAAACAATTACGTTCAATAAATGGTATGGGAAAAATTCGCGTAATAAAATACGGAACCGAAATTATTGAAATTGTAAAAAAATATTGTTCTGACAACGACATAACAGTAACAGCAGATACTCCAGAAGAAAAAAACGAAAAGACCAACACAAAGCAAGTTTCCTTTGAAATGTTTAAAAAGGGCTTGAGTATAAAAGATATTGCAAAAGAAAGGGGCTTGGTTATAAATACGATAGAAGGGCATTTATCCTATTATATAAAAACAGGAGAATTAAATATTAAAGATATTATGCCCGGTGAAAAATATGAAGATCTAAAACAACAAATAAAAAAAACAGAATTTGAAGGTTTAGGCGATTTAAAAAATAAACTTGACGATAAGTTTTCTTACGGTGATATTAAAATGGTTTTGAGTGATATTAATAGAAATTAGGATATTCGGTATTTTTTATGGATAAAGAAATATGTTAGGTGTATATGTATATAAGGATATAAGGCATAAAGGTATAAATTATAACTTATTTTTTTTATATCCCTTATTTTCCCTATTTCCTCTATATATTTATTTCCTTATAACATTTTCCCTACACATTTTATCGAATAACCTAACCTGAATTATTCATAAATTAAATTATATTATATGTTATTATCATTAGCCCCGCCCTGAAGGACGGGGGCTAATGATATATATTTTCTGAAAATTTATGAATAATCCATGCTAAATAAAATTACTAAAAGTAATCATTTTTATTACATTTACAATTTCAATTAATTTGGCTTGCTGTCCACTCGTTTTTTTATTTTTATAATGTCAATAATTTAATTTTTTTTTATTTTGAATAAAAAATTACTTTTTATAATTAATCCTGTATCAGGTATAAACAGGCAAAAAATCATAAGAAGACAAATAAATTCTTTTTTTGATATAAAAAATTTTGATTATAACATCGTTTATACCAAATATCCTCTTCATGCTACTGAGATTAGCAAAAGTGCTGTTAAGGAAAATTATGATATTGTTGTTGCTGTTGGTGGTGATGGCACTGTAAGAGAAATTGCCCAGGGATTAGTAAATTCCAATACTAAAATGGCTATAATCCCAATAGGTTCAGGCAATGGTTTTGCAAGACATCTTAAAATACCTTTAAATATATCTAAAGCAATTAAGATAATTAATAAACAAAAAAGTATTAAAAGTGATACGGCAACAGTAAATAATAATTTTTTTATAAATGTTGCAGGTATAGGATTTGATGCTCTTGTAGCTTCAAAATTTGCAAAATTTGGAAGAAGAGGCGTTTATCCTTATGTAAAAATTGCATTAGAAGAATCTTTAAATTATAAAGCTAAAAACTATTCAATAAGCATTGACAAAAAAATACTTAATAGGAAAGCTTTTTTATTAAGTATTGCCAATTCTTCACAATTTGGTAATAATGCATATATT
This sequence comes from uncultured Bacteroidales bacterium, assembly GCA_964653185.1. GTDB lineage: Bacteria > Bacteroidota > Bacteroidia > Bacteroidales > CAZZDX01 > CAZZDX01. Next base: position 2,889 of record CAZZDX010000100.1, on the reverse strand, counting down.
TCACCTAATGCATCTATAAATGATGGATTATTAGACATTTGTATTTTGAATGAATTTCCTGTTCATACTGCTCCGTCTATTGCTTTAAGAATTTTTGATAAAACAGTTGATAAAAGTAAATATTTAGAAATTTTTCAAGGTAAAGAGATAGATATTACACAACCTTATTCAGAAGAAAATATTCATCTTGACGGAGATCCGTTTAATCTTGGAAAAGAACTTAATATTAAAATTAATCCCTGTTCTTTAGAGGTAATTGTGCCTGTGATTAAGCAATTTTAAATATAATCCGAATTATAAAACTATTTTTAATAAATAATAATCTGTTATAAAAAAGAATGAAATTTTTAATCTTTTAAAGTATAAATATCATTAATTTAGCCATTTTAATAAAATAATTTTTAAAATTAAATATATAACTATGCAAAAAGGAGTTTATACATTACTAATTACGCCTTATAAAGATGATTTATCTATTGATGAACAAGGTCTTAAAGAACTTGTAAGAAGGCAAATAAAAGCAGGTGTTCAAGGAATAGCACCACTTGGAGTTACAGGAGAAAACACTCTTTTATCAGAAGATGAATTAAAAAAGGTCTTACAAATTGTTGTTAAAGAAACAGATGGCAAAGCTAAAATTGTTCCAGATGCTTGCGTAACAAGTTTATGGAAAGCAAAAGAAAGAGTAGATATGTTTGCAGATGCAGGAGCTGATTATGCTGCTGTATATGCACCTTTTCTTGTCTTACCAAAAGAAGAAGGAATACTTCATTTTTATGAACAACTTGCTGATTATTCTAAAATACCAATAATACTACATAATTCAAAAGGAAGAACATGTGTTGAGATAACTCCTGAGATGACAGCAAAACTTGCTAAACATCCTAATATCATTGGAACAAAAGATGGAAATAAACAATTAGACCATCTGGCAAAAGTTATATCTCTTACTAAAAATGACGATTTTGCTGTATTTACAGGTAAAGATACAACAGCTTATCCATTAATTTGCTTTGGCGGAAGCGGAACATTTTCTGTTGCTGCAAACTTAATCCCTGAAGTTATGAAAGAAATAATAGAACTTTCATTAGCAGGAGAACTAAAAAAAGCAGAAAAAATACACCTCAAATATTATGATTTGTTTGAAGCTTTCAGATTTGAGACAAACCCTATGGCTGCTAAAATGGCTTTGAATCTCGCAGGACTACCAGCAGGAAAAAACTTTAGATTGCCATTAACTCCTTTGAGTAACGAAAAAACAGAAATATTAAAAGCAATTATGGGAAAAATGAAATTGTTAAATTGCTAAATGGCTTTATGGTTTTGAACTGGTATGTTTATTTTGCAGGATAATTCGCCAAAAAATTTCTTGCAAATTTTGTATATACTAAATAAGGTAATAAGGTTATTTTTATAGCGTATTCAATATTTCTACTAAGGTTATTTTTTTATGATAAGGTTTTAAAAACCTTATTTTAAAGATTTTAGACCTTAGTAGAAAAATGCAAATCCTGTCAGTTTTTCAACCTTATTACCTTATTAAAAAAAACTTAATTTTTGCAGGAAAAATATTTATAATAAATACGTCAAAATTAACACACTAGTTTTGAACTTTGAACTTGAAACTTGGAATTTTGAACTGGAAACTTGAAACTAAAAATCTGAAACTTTTGCCTTATTAATACCTTGTTATTAAAAAATAAATATAATGAAAGAAATTACACTATCTGCACCAGCTACAATTGGTAATGTAGGACCTGGCTATGATATATTCGCTTTAACATTAGGGAATCCTCATGATGAAATAAAAATCATTCTTAATGACTCTAATAAAATAAATATTAAAATCATTGGTGATACACAAAACATTCCTACTGATATACATGAAAATACAGCAGGACTTGCTGTTTTAGAACTTATGAGAAGAAAAAACATCAATAAAGGGATAAATATACAGATAATAAAAAAAATGCCATCCGGATGTGGACTAGGAACAACAGGAGCATCATCTTCTGCATGTATCTACGGATTAAATAAACTTTTAGACCTTAATCTCTCAGATAACGAAATGATAGATATTGCACGTAGAGGAGAAATTGCGTCAGGTGGCTCTCCACACGCTGATAATGTTGCCGCAGCATTACTTGGAGGATTTATACTAATAAAAAGTTACGAGCCGCTTGATGTAGTAAAACTAAAAATGCCTGTATTCCCAATAGTTCTTGCTGTAATACAAAAAAGTCAACGCACAACAAGAGGATTTATAACTTATGATATTGGGCAAGAAAAATTAAAAAAGCAAATGGCTCTTTGCTCAAATATAATAAATTCAATCCATAATAAAGATATTAAAGAATTTGGAAAGGCAATAAGCACTGATTATATTGCAGAGCCAGTCCGAGCAACTGCAATACCTGAATATTACAAAATAAAAGAAAAAGTCCTGAATGCAGGAGCATTCGGATATAATATCAGCGGCGGTGGCTCTTCTGTGTTTGCTGTATGTCAGGAAAATAATTCTGACAAAATAGCTGAAATTATGGAAAAGGAATTCTCCAAAAATCCCAACTTTATAAAAATTGTTAAAACAAAAACTAATAACTCAGGAATTAGAATAATATAAATTAGTTTCCTGTTTCCTGTTTCAAATCTAACCTGGATTATTCATAAATTTTCAAAATTTGGCAGAGGTGGGTGTTGCTTAAATTTATACCCCGCCCTAAAGGAATAATGTTTAAAAAATCAGATTAGCACCACAATTTATTGTGGTGGTTAAAATTCAATTACAGTTTTCTAAAAGTCGGCTTTAAGCCGACTTCCAAAATAATTTACTAATTTTAATACACCATTCTAAAGAATGGTGCTAATCTGATATGCTCTTAACTAAAT
>CAZZDX010000099.1:0-10364 GCA_964653185.1 uncultured Bacteroidales bacterium | reverse complement strand
TATACAGACAAAAAAGTAGTATTAGTATGAATTTGTCATACATATAAAGGAGTTAGCAACAAGGCAAAGACGAAAATAATAACTTGAAAACTAAGTGCAGACAGACTGAAAAAGAATTGAAATTGAAACTATTAAAGCTCTTTGAAAAGTTCGTGCTAAATTGGAGGAATTTATTTTGTTTTTTTTCTCCCCTCTTTTGCCCTTCGGGACAATTAGGAAGCCAACCCACTTTAGCACATTCCGATTTTTTCACACAATCCCGACCCACAATGGCTTTAAAAAATCGGAAAGAGCTAAATTTCCCTTCCCGCAATCAAGAACAGGTTTATTTTGAATTTGTCCGCTTGACAATAAATAATGTCCGTTTTAAACATTTTTTCATAGCATTCGTTGGTATTTACACTAAATTTGCACTGTTATGATTTCAACTATTCCGATAAAGAAACTTTTTAAAACAGCCCTTTACACCTCCCCATTAATAGGAGCTTTAGCTGTTTTTCCTGATGCCATTATAAAAGCCCCCGACACAATTATCAATTCAGTTCCGGTAATCGAATTTTCTATAGGAATAGCGATAATCACATTTTCTATTCTTTTTATTTGGGCAATAAATATATATCTCGTTTATTTAACAGAAAGAAATATTCGCAGGAAACTTCCCGTTTACACCAGATACATTCTCAGTTATATTATCTGTTTTACCCTTATTGTTCTCACAATAGTATTTTTTAAACCTCCAATGCCGGATAAAATGGAAGCAGAGCATTTACTCAGGCATAATCCGGAAACAATGTTCAGCATAGGCAGGATATTTGCCCCCTTATTGTTAGGCTTTGTCCTAAACACAATAGTTTTGATTATACAGGATTTAGTATTACTCAAAGATAAAAAAGCGATGATAGAATTTGAAAATGCACAACTGAAAATCAAAAATGTAGAGGCAACAAATCAACAATTAAAACAACAAATCCATCCTCATTTTTTGTTTAATTCCCTGAATACGCTAAAAACTCTTATCAGGAAATACCCTGATAAAGCAGAGGATTATCTCATAAAATTATCAGACTTTTTAAGAGCATCCATTTCATCAGACACACCAAATATTGTAAAGTTATGTGATGAGATTAAACTATGCATTGATTATTTGGAAATGCAGAAAATGCGATTTGGTGAAGCGTTGCAATATACTATAAACATTTCTGAAGAAATTCAGAATTCAGGTTTTGTTCCTGTATTTTCGTTATTGCCGTTACTGGAAAATGCGATTAAACATAATATTTTAACAAGCGAAATGCCTCTGCTGATTAATACCGAATACGAAAACGGGTGGATTATTATAACAAATAATATACAACCCAAATTATCATCAGAACCAACCACAGGTTTAGGGTTGGAAAATCTTTCGGAGAGATACAAAATTCTATCGGGAGATGAAATAATTATAAACACAACAGATAAAATTTTTTCTGTAAGCATAAAAATACTTGATAATGAAAATAGCAATCATTGAGGATGAACAACTTACGGCAGAAGATTTATCCGAAACTATTTTAAAAGTAGAACCTACAGCCCGAGTTACCTGCAGCTTACGCTCTGTCAAAGAGGCTGTTTCGTATTTTCAGAAAAACGAAATACCTGATTTAATTTTTAGCGACATACAACTCGGTGACGGCTTAAGCTTTGAAATATTTAAAACACTTTCCATTTCTGTACCAGTTATTTTTTGCACTGCTTATGATGAGTATGCCTTAAATGCTTTTAAAGCAAACGGAATAGATTACATTCTTAAACCATTTACGAAAAAAACCATTGCTGATGCACTTAGCAGATACAAAGAATTAAAAAACAATTTTTCCAGAACGGCAACAAGCTATGAAACAATATTGGAATTATTTGAAAACAGGAAAAATCAGCAGTTTATATCAGTTTTAGTTTATATAAAAGACAAGATATTCCCGATAAAGCTGAATGACATTGCTCTTTTCTATATTGAAAATGAAATAACACATCTCATCACATTCAATAATAAAACACACAGCATTAACAAAACTTTGGAAGAACTGGAAAAAATCACGGGCAGTAACTTTTACAGAGCAAACAGGCAATATCTCATTAACCGCAAAGTAATAAAAGATGCATCACAATATTTCCACAGAAAATTAATCGTAAATCTTTCCATTCCTTTCAATGAACAAATAACCGTAAGTAAAGTAAAAGTTACTGATTTCTTGAACTGGCTTTCCGGAAACTAACTATCCGCCCATTCCCTCACCCCTCATTTTGTCCGCTTCGGATGTTTATTTCATAAAAAAGTAAGAGACATTTATTAATTTTACAGAATCTTTAAAAATCAATTTGTGAAAAAATCAACACTGTTACTTTCAACGATTTTCTGTTTATTGACTATTTCTATTAAAGCCCAAACCAAATTTACTATCAGCGGCTATGTCAAAGATGCTAAAACAGGAGAAGAACTTATCGGGGCAACTGTTTTAATAAAAGAATTAAACGCCATAGGAGCAAGTACCAATGCTTATGGCTTTTATTCCATCACCATTCCTGAAGGAAATTATACTGTTACTGCTCAATTTATTGGATACGAACCAAAGCCTGTACAAATGGCATTAACCCAAAATATAAAACAGGACTTTTCCCTAAACGAAAAAGTGAGTGAATTAACAGAAGTTGTTATATCTGCAGAAAAGAAAGATGAAAATATTACCAAAACACAAATGAGCGTTGAGAAAATTTGCATGAAGGAAATAGAAAACATTCCCGTAATTTTTGGCGAAAGAGATATTTTAAAAACCATTCAACTCCTGCCGGGAGTTAAGTCGGCAGGAGAAGGCAACAGCGGCTTTTATGTGCGGGGTGGAACTGCTGACCAAAACCTGATTTTACTTGATGAAGCTACTGTTTATAATTCTTCGCACCTACTTGGGTTTTTTTCAGTTTTCAATTCCGATGCAATTAAAGATGTAACACTTTACAAAGGCAACCAGCCCGCTGAATATGGAGGAAGGCTTGCTTCAGTGCTCGACATTAAAATGCAAGACGGCAATAATAAAAAATATGGCGCCGAGGGTGGTATCGGATTAATTTCTTCACGGTTAAAAATAGAAGGACCTATTGTTAAAGATAAAGGTTCATTCACTATTTCGGGCAGAAGAACTTATGCCGATTTGTTTCTTAAGTTATCGAATGATGAGAAAATAAATGATGCAAAACTTTATTTCTATGATTTGAATGCAAAAGCAAATTATCGTCTTAATGACAAAAACAGAATTTACCTATCAGGTTATTTCGGCAAAGATGTATTAGGAATGGGAGACGAGTTCGGAATTGATTGGGGAAATGCTACAGGAACATTGAGGTGGAATCATCTTTATAGCGATAAATTATTTTCAAACACTTCTTTAATATTTAGCAATTATGATTACATCATAAATATTGATTTTTCAGGAACAAAAGGAGAAATAATTTCACGAATACAGGACTATAATATAAAGCAGGATTTTCAATATTTCGCTAATTCAAAAAATAAATTCAAATTTGGGTTCAATTCCATTTACCATAAAATTATTCCAGGCGTTGTTACTATTGAAAGTGATTCCACAATCAGTGAACTCAATTTAACTCATAAAAATGCTTGGGAAAATGCATTATATCTCTCACAAGAATACAAATCAACTGCAAGATTAAGTTTTGAACCTGGCTTACGTTTAACATCTTTCAGCTTACTGGGTGAAGGTGATTTTTATACTTATGATGCAGACGGCGAAACAACAGACACTGTATCTTACAGTTCAGGTGAATTTGTCAAGTCCTATTTCAATATAGAACCCCGCTTTTCAATGAATTATTTATTAAATGAAAAAAGTTCTTTTAAAGCATCTTATGCAAGAAACATTCAAAACCTTCATCTTCTTTCCAACTCCACATCAGGTAGCCCAACTGATTTATGGATTCCAAGCAGCAACAATGTAAAACCCGAAATTGCCGACCAAATCGCTATTGGATATTTTCGAAACTTTAAAAACAACAGCTATGAATTTTCCACAGAAATTTATTATAAGTATTTGCAAAATCAAATTGACTACAAAGACGGAGCAGAACTTCGTTTCAATGAAAATATTGAATCGCAATTGCTCTTTGGAACAGGCAGGGCTTACGGCATAGAATTTTTCCTAAAGAAAAAATACGGACGCTTTAATGGATGGCTCGGATATACATTCGCAAGAACCGAAAAGAAAATAGAAGGAATCAACAACGGACAATATTATCCGGCAAATCAAGACAGAACCCATGATATTTCTATTGTTGGGATTTATGAGATTTCAAAAAAGTGGACTGTATCGGCAACCTGGATTTATTACACTGGAAAGGCTGTTACATTTCCAAGCGGAAAGTATGAAATCAACGGACAAATTGCAAATTACTACACAGAACGAAACGGCTATCGTATGCCTGCTTATCATCGCTTGGATATTGGAGTAACCTGGCAACGCAAAAAGACAGAGAAGTTTGAATCAAGTTGGAATTTCTCCTGCTATAATGCTTATGGTCGTGAAAATGCTTACACCATTACATTTCAGGAAGACCCTGATGATGCAACCAAAACACAGGCTGTTCAAACAACCTTGTTCCGTTGGGTTCCATCTATTACATACAATTTTAAATTCTGAAAAATGAAACAATACATTTACAAATTTTCAATTTGGCTAATTATCACCTTTCTTTTTTCCTCCTGCGAAAAAGTAATTGATATTGACCTCAATTCATCCGATCCGAAAATTGTTGTAGAAGCTGAAATTTCCGACCAATCTTTCTGCAAAGTAAAATTAACCCAAACAGTCAATTTTGACGAATCAAATAATTTTCCAGGCGTAACAGGTGCAATAGTGCGTATAAGCGATAATTTGGGAAACACAGAGTCACTTAACGAAACATCACAGGGAATTTATAATGGATATACTCTGCAGGGAATTCAGGGAAGAACCTATTCGCTTGAGATAACTTACGATGGAAAAATATACACAGCTATTTCAACAATGCAATCCCCGGTTAGCATTGACTCACTATTTATTGAAAAATTTAACGGAGGTCCCGGTATGGGAGGAGGTAAATCCATCTGTGTGCAATTTAAAGACCCAGCAGGAGTGGATAATTATTATCGTTTTATTCAAATAATTAACAATGTTGTGCAAAATTCTATCATCATTGATGCTGACGTTTTACTAGATGGGAATACCATCATCCGCACATTGCATTCACAAAATCCCAACGGCAGTGATTTGCAAACAGGTGATTCAGTTACGGTACTGCTCCTATCCATTAATAAAGACGCATTTGATTATTTCCGAACATTTAATCAATTAAGCGGAGGTGGTGGTGGATTATCTGCAGCATCACCGGCAAATCCATTATCCAATTTCAGCAATGGAGCATTAGGATTTTTTAGCGTCCACGCAATAAAATCAAAATCAATAATCATTCTATAAGAAGTATTATTCACAGAGTTTTCATTGTCCCTCCTTTGCCTTTTCTTTCACTTCACACCTCATTTTGTCCGCTTCGCATATATATTACATTAAAAAGCAAAAGCCATTTATTAATTTTGCTCAATAATAATTATTAACTAAAATTTTTAAATTATGAAATCAAAATTTATTCTTACAACAATGGTGTTGCTGTTTGCAGCAACTTATGTTCATTCTCAGATAACTAATAATGGATTTGAGTTATGGGATGATATGGGAAGCTACATGGTGCCACAGAGTTATCTGACAACAAATCCGGAAGTAACCGGTACATACTATCCGGTAACAAGGTCAACAGACCATTATCCAAGTAATGTGGGTAGTTATTCTATCAGGATGGAAAACAATACTGCTCTTATGCCCGGTCCTGGTGGTGTAGGATTTGCATTGCAATCTAGTGATATACAAAATGGACCTGAGCCCACTTTCCCGATTATCGGTCATCCGACTAGTTTTACGGGTTACTACAAATATTTACCGCAAGGGGGTGATACAATGCTTATTCAATTAACACTTTATCAAAGCGGGACAGTTGTTGCTACAGCAATATTAAACCAAACGGCTACCATTTCAAACTGGACATCTTTTAATATTTCTATTCCAACTTATACAGATGCCGACTACGGTTCAATTATGCTTGCCGCCTTTTCATGCCAAATGGGGACAGCAGAACCTCCAACTCCACTTGGAAATTCAGTTCTGTATGTTGACAATTTGAATTTTGATGAGCTTATTACCTCAATAAATGAAGCAGATAATAATGGATTTGATAAAGCCGTTTTTTATCCTAATCCGGCAACAAACTATATTTATCTGAATTTCAATCCTGAAATAAACACTTTTGAATTATATGATATAAATGGAAAACAGGTAAGAAATATTTTAATTAATAATGCTAACACACCTATTTATATTAATGATTTAATGAATGGACTTTATTTATACAGAACTTTGGATAAGAATTGTAATGAAGTGAATAAGGGAAAATTGATTATTGAGAAAAGCAATTAATCAAAACATTTGAATATAACATTACTAAAATAGTGAAACTTAAAACTTAAAACAATGAAAAGGCTGTTAATCATTTCTTCAATTTTAATGTTTGTTTATTCCGGACAGGTATCTGCTCAGGGCTTTTACGACATTGACACCATCCAGAAAATTGAGATTTCTTTTTCACAGTCAAACTGGGATTATATGCTTGATACTGCAAAAAATGGCAGTGAAAACTATATCATGGCTCGGTGGGTGCGCATTAATGGAGTGCAGATTGACAGTGTGGGAGTGAAATATAAGGGAAACAGTTCGTATGATTCCAGCAATGTAAAAAATCCGCTTCACATTGAACTGAACACATTTGTACAGGGGCAGGACTATCAGGGATATTCCGATATAAAACTAAATAACGGGTGGCTCGAGCCCTCTATGGTACGGGATGTACTCGGCTTTAAAATTCTCAGAAATTATATGCACTGTTCAAAAGCCAATTATGCACAGGTTTATATCAACGGGACTTATTACGGGCTATACCCCAATGTTGAAGCAATAAACAAGGACTTTGTTAACGACTATTTTTATTCTTCCGGTAATCCATTTTTCAAATGCAGCCCTCTGATATACCAACTACAATATTTTCCGACTCTTGAGTATCTGGGTACTGACAGTGTGAGTTATTATAACAATTACGAAATGAAATCGGATTTTGGCTGGCAGTCGCTTATAAACCTCTGTGATACCCTTGCCAATAATTCATCAGATATTCATAAAATTCTTGATGTTGACCGTGCATTATGGATGCTTGCCTTCAATAATGTATTAGTGAATCTTGATAGCTATACGGGTGTTGCTTCCCAGAATTACTATCTTTACATGGACAACACAGAACGTTTTAATACCATCATCTGGGACATCAATATGTGTTTTGGATCATTCAATGCTTTAACGGGACCGCCCGGTCTCACCATAACAGAGATGCAGGAAATGTCTCCCGTTGTCCAGTCAACCAATTCCGAGCGACCACTCATACAGAAACTATTAGCCGACCCAATGTATAAACGAATGTATATTGCACACATGCGTACCATTCTCAATGAACATTTTGCAAATAACAGTTATATCACCGAGGCACAAAACATGGTATCAATCATTGACACTGCATTTCAATCGGATCCCAATACATTTTTTTCTTATTCTGAATTCCAGAATGCCTTTACCCAAAATACAACATGGGGTCCCTTAACAATACCCGGCATACAGGTTCTGATGGATGCCCGTATAACATATCTGAATTCAACCACCGAATTCCAGCAAGTGTCATCTGTAATAAGTAATATTATAGTTCCTGATACAGCTAATCCTTTTACAATAATTCTAATTACAGCAGACATATCTGATGCAAACTATGCTTATGTGGGTTACAGACATTCAAAAGATGAAAAATTTACTAAAGTTGAAATGTTTGATGATGGTAATCACGATGATGGAGCAACAGGTGATGGAACTTACGGAGCGTATTTTGATATTGATGTTTCAAATACTCATTATTACATATATGCAGAAAATAGTGATGCAGGTGTATTTTCACCTGTCAGAGCAGAGCATGAATATTATAAAATAACTGCAATTGTTAATGTCGAAATTCAAGATGATGTTGTAATTAATGAAATAATGGCATCAAATGATGTAACACAAAACGATGAATTTGGAGAATTCGATGATTGGATTGAACTTTATAATAATTCAGCCAATAATATTGATTTATCAGGATATTACCTTACTGACGATGAAAACTCACCTATTAAATGGGCGTTTCCCGACACATCAATAAATCCTGATAGTTACTTAATAATTTGGGCAGACAAAGACGAAGAACAAGGAGCTATGCACGCAAGTTTTAAAATATCATCATCAGGAGAAGCAGTTTTTCTAATTGACACCTCTTTAACAATAATAAATGAAGTAGTATTTACAGCCCAAACTACTGATATGGGATATGCCAGAGTACCTAATGGCTTAGGGGCGTTTATTATTCAAACTCCAACATTTTCATTTAATAATGATAGCTTAAATAATATTGTAAATATTAATCAAAATGACAAGTTTATTATTTTTCCGAATCCAACAACCGGAATTATTACTATTAAAGGAAAATATATCGACTCTATTGAAGTTTCAAACATACATGGACAAATTATTAAAACAACTGTAGTAAATAACGAAACAACTTTAATAAATTTAAAAAACGAACCCAAAGGAATTTATTTAATTAAAATAACAACGGATAATGGCGTAACAACAGTAAAAAAGGTAGTATTGGAATGAGCTACCACTTCGCAATAATGCAGTAAATAATAAAAAAACTTAAAACATTATGAAAAAGAAAGCACAACTAATCGACTCACTTGCAAAAGAAACAGGACACGCAAAAAACGTAGCAAACTTTGAAGATTTAATCTCATTTTGCACAGGTTACGGAACAAAATATGATCCAAGCCAAAACCAAATTGAATTAACATCACTAAACACAATACACACCAATGCACAAAATACTCTAATTGATGTTAATACAGCCCTTGCACCTTGGACAATCGCAATTAACGAAAGGCAACTTGCCTACGAACCCGTTAGCAAACTAACAACACGCCTCATTAATGCACTTGATGCAGCAGGCGAAACAGACAAAGTAGTTGCAGATGCCCGGACAATAGGACGAAAAATTACCGGAGTTCGTAAATCCAAGAAAATTGAAAACCCTGACCCCGAAGACAAAAAAAACATATCCGCCTCACAGCAAAGCTATGATAATCGTCTCGAAAACTTCAGTAAACTAAAAGTACTACTTGCTCAGGTACAACTCTACGACCCAAACGAAACCGAATTAAAAATATCAACACTTGAAACATTAATAGCAGACCTTAAAGCAAAAAACACAGCGGTAGTCAGTACTACAACACCACTAAGCAATGCAAGAATTGAAAGGAATAAAATACTCTACAACAAAAATACAGGACTTGTTGATGTTGCTTTTGAGGCTAAAAAATACGTCAAATCCGTATTCGGAGCCACAAGCCCTGAATACAAACAAATAAGCAGTATTAGATTTACTCGCCCTCGTTAACATAGAAACATAAGATTACCATAAGGACTGCTAATTCAGTCCTTTTTTTTATATATCATTTAACAAATACTCAAAGAATCTGAACAATAAAGCTAAGGACATTAACATTCTTCCAAAGTGCCTGACCATATATTCAAAGGAACTGAATAAACAGTCAAAGGGTTTGAGAAAATAAGCAAAGGGCTTGAACAAACAATCAAAGGGTCTGAACAAATAGTCAAAGGGTATGAGCAAATAATCAAATGGTTTGACCATATAAGCAAAGAATCTGCATATTCAAGCAAAATGCCTTAACAATCAGTATATCAGCCCAATTTGCAAGTACATTTCCAAGCCCCCTCATGGCTCTCACACATCCAAAGGCTTGTAAAAGAACTTGCAAAGCCAACCCAAGTAGCCCACAGGGCTTTTTGTCCAACGCAAAAAAACAAAATAAATTAGAGCTTCGTGGATAAGTCAGTATTATTTGGACAAGATATTGGGAAATAAGCGTAATTGACAGATAGTATGACAATTAAAAGGAAAGCCCAGTTGCTAACAAAGGTTAAAAACAAGCGGGCGGATAGTAGTAAATTGAACCAAAAAGCATTAAATTTGCAGTAGTGTAGACTGAAACGAAAGTGGGTAATAATGCCCGCCAGTTTTTAGCCTCAACCGTCAGACTGTCTAAAAACCTAAAATTTAATGCTATTAACAAAAACAGGAAA
>CAZZDX010000098.1:0-10410 GCA_964653185.1 uncultured Bacteroidales bacterium | reverse complement strand
GGAAACCATTTGGAAGTACCCCTTTATTTAAAATTTAGTCGGTCAGTAGTGATACTTTATGATTTTTTTCTTTCTTCAATTACTGCATCGCTAAATGAACCGTTATAATCTTTTAATAATTTCCTTGTTTTATAAAATGAAAAATCACTTAATTTTAATCTTCTTGTTTCTTTATTTTTTATTTCATTGATAATTATTAATATTTTTCTTTTTAAGCTAATGTTTTCAGGGATATTAATAATTATTTGACGGTTAGTTGGTACTTCATAAATTTGTTTATATATCATTTTTCTTAAATTTTTTATAATAATTTTTAAATACAAAATTAGTTAATTTTTTATCAGGCGACTGCCTGATTATTTTTTTGTAGTTTCAGGAAAACCGCATTGACTATATTTAATGCTTATGATTTATTATTTTAACTCAAAATATGTCTGTCCTATTTCATAGCCATCAACAAATATAGTTACATTATACCTTCCAATCATAGCACTTTCTTTTGTGTCATTTTTTATCCAATACATACACATATATATTGATTTATTTTGATAATCAACTTCTTTTTTCATTGAATACTGGAGTTTTTTACCATTACTGTCAGTAAAAGAATAAATATCTTCATTTCCTTTAACTAAAACTTTATTGTCAGGTCTTGCTACCCTGATATAAACAGTTTTTTTTCCGCTTGGAATTATTAAATTTTCACCTAAAGTAAAGCATATTTTTATTTGTTCTACTTTTTTTGCTTTATCAGTAGGTGTTTCTTTTTTACCGCCTCTCAATCTTATAGTTGCTGCACTAGTATTATAAGCTTTAAGAATAGAAGCCGTAGCAACTTTTTCAGATAAATATGCTGTATCCTCTGCTAATTTACTGGTTTTTTCCTGTTCTTTTTTATAAGCACCTTTTATTTTTACATTTTCAGTTTTAAGTTCTTTATTTACTGTATATAATGAATCTATTTGTCCAACATACCTTTGTGTAATATCACGCAACCTGTTTATTTTTCTTTTTATCCTTCTGTAATCAGCTTGCGAAGCAATAAGTTTTTGTATTTCCTGAGCATTAGCTAATATAACGCTATCTTTTTCTGATAATTTATCAGTAAGTTTACCATAAGATATTTTAATACTGTCATGTTTATAAATTAATGTACTAAGCTCTAACTGTAATTCCTGTTTTTCTGTGCTAATTTGTTCTTTTTCTGTAACAACTTCATTTACAGTTAATTTTGTTGTAATCAGCAGGTAAACTAAAACAGCAATTATCAAAAGAAGAATAATAATCACTATTTTGTAACCTTTATTAGTAGATTTTTCCTTATCTACATCTTTTTTATTTATCATATTATCTGATTTTTTTTCTGTTTCCATTATTATTTTATATTTTTTTTATTAATTTTTGTTTATTTCTTTAACGTAATTCATTCGCATTTCTGTTAAAAATGAGTTCAAAGTGTCTGATAATTCTTTGGAAAGATTATTTTTTGTTTTTTCTTTTATCATTTCAAGCATCTCAATGGACTGTTTTGCCTGCTCAAAATTTTTATCCAATTTATTGGTAACGGGATTTTTAATCTTTCCTAATGCTTGCATAGCAGACGTATGAAATATATAAAGTAACTGAATAAATAATTTATCGTGCTGTTCCATCTTATAATATTTTTTTGCAAATTTATATTTTTAATTATAATGAGCCATAAAATGTTAAGATATATTTATTAACATTTTTGTAGAAATTTTATTTTAAAATATTTTTTTATAGAATAGGCAGTTACTATTTTTTAGATTGTTTATAGAAAGCTAATTTTATATAAATTTGTAAAAATTTGTAAAACAATTTTAATTTATGTCATTATTAGACGATTTTACATCTCTTATTTATCCTCGTATTTGTATGGCTTGTGGTAACAGTTTATACAAACACGAAAAAATTATATGTAATTATTGTCTGTATCATCTGCCAAAGACATATTTTCATCTTGAGAAAGATAATCCTGTGAGTCAAAAATTTTGGGGACGGGTAAACATTGAATCAGCAGCAGCATATTATTATTTTAGTAAAGCTGGCAAAGTGCAACATCTTATTCATCAATTAAAATATAATAAACAAAAAGAAGTAGGAATTTTTATTGGCAAACTTTATGGTATTGAGTTAAAAAACTCTGTTTTATTTAAAAATATTGATATTATAATACCTGTTCCTTTACATCCTAAAAAACAAAAAATAAGAGGTTATAATCAAAGTGAGATGTTTGCCAAAGGATTATCTGTATCAATGGATGTTGATATTAATACTAATATTTTATATCGTAATATATCGTCAGAGACCCAGACAAAAAAAACACGATATAAACGATGGGAAAATGTAAAAGAAATTTTTAAAATAAAAGATATAAAAACATTAAAAGATAAGCATATTCTTCTTGTTGATGATGTTATAACAACAGGAGCTACTCTTGAAGCATGTGCCAATGCTTTACTTCAAATTCCCGGAACAAAAGTAAGCATTGCTGCTATGGCTTGTACAAATGATTGATGTTTTTTTTAACGGTTCGGTATATTTGTTATAATATCGTATAGTTTGTTCCTGCACCTATCCCATGTTTTTTAATTAAATTACCATTAACTAAATTAGACAAAATCCTTTTAATTGTATCACAAAGATATACAAAATAATTTAAATTGATACGATATGATTCGCAAATATTCGATTATGATACGAATTAACATTTAAGGGGATTTCTATTAATGACAATTAATGATGTTTCAGCAAAATGACAACTAATATAATGACAAATTGTAACCCTGACTTGTCAAGATATAACCATTGATAGTATAACTTTTTAAACTTTTTTAAAATACATACCTGACAGATATTGCTCCTCCATCTGGCCAGAAGCTAGAATCTCCGAATAGATTTAGTGTTGGTTTCCAGTCAATGCTTATACTAAAAGGTATTGACTGAATATAATATTCCAATCCTATAATTCCATCAATACCTATTACTGTATATGATTTACCTTGTTTACCAAAAATATCTCCTTCCCAGAAGCCAATATGTGCGCCTGCACCATAAAACCAGTTTAACCTGTTTACATAAAATGCATTTGCATGTATTTCATAAAGACCGTTAATAGCAAACCCGTTCCAGCAAGAAGATAAAATGCCTTCAACAGCTTTATTTTTATTTAAAAAATGCTTTACAGTCAAACCATTTGCAAATCCAAAGCCACCTCTTAGTCCAATTCCTGTATTATAACACTTTATCTTTGAATTATTAGAATTAGTAACTTGTGCCTTTAAATTAACAGAACTGACAGACATCAGAATGACCAAAACAATAATAATTTTTCTCATAATATTTGAAAATTTATACTTTTTAAAATAAATCATTTGGTGGACAAAAATACATAAAAATCTAAATAAAATTTAGCAGTTTAACAATTTAGCAACTTAGCGAAGCGATCTCACGAACGAAGTGAGTAATTTAACAATTTTCCTGCAACTCATTAATGGTAATCCAAGCCATAAGTCCCATACCTGTTTCAATGGATCTTTCATCAACATTAAAAGTTGAGGTATGCAGATTTGAAGTTATATTTTTTGCTTCATTTTTAGTGCCTAAACGATAAAAACAAGCAGGAGCTAATTGTGCATAATATGCAAAATCTTCTGCTATCATTTGTAAATCCAAATCAACAACATTTTGTTTTCCAATATATTGTTCAGCATATTTTTTAACATCATCACTGGTTTTTTCATCATTAATAAGGCAAGGATATCCGCGTGATATACGCACTTCGCATTTTCCATCCATACTCTCTGCTATTGTTTCTGCCATTTTTATTATTTTTTTATGAGCTTTATCACGCCATTCTTCATCAAAAGTTCTAAAAGTTCCTTCTAATTTTACCTTGTCAGGTGTTATGTTTGTCTTGCCTTGTGCTATAAAACGACCGAAAGATAAGACCGTTGGCACATAAGGTTTTGAATATCTGGTAACTATCTGTTGCAGAGCGATAATAATATGTGAAGCAATCAATATAGGGTCAATATTTTGTTCAGGCATAGCAGAATGCCCACCTTTGCCTCTAACAGTAATATAAATTTCATCAGTAGAAGCCATATATTTTCCTTTTTTTATGCCTATTTTGCCTGCTTCTAATTCCGGATATACATGCTGACCAAACACTTTGCTGACTTTTATATCTTTAAATATTCCTTGTTTGAGCATCATTAAAGCACCGCCGGGAAATTCTTCTTCTGATGGCTGAAAAATAAGTTTTACAGTTCCTTGAAAATCATCGCGTAAATTATTTAATATTTTTGCTGTGCCAAGCAAAGATGCTGTATGAACATCATGTCCACAAGCGTGCATAACACCTGTATTTTTTGATTTATATTCAATATCATTTTTTTCTTCTATTGGCAAAGCATCCATATCTGCACGTAATGCAATAATTTTTTCATCTGAATTAGACGAATTATTTTTTTTGCCTTTTATTAATGCTGTTATTCCTGTCCTGGCAATACCTTGTGTATATGGAATATTGTATTCTTTAAGTTTTGAAACAATATAATCAGAAGTTTCATACTCTTTTAATGCTAATTCAGGATTTGAATGAATATGCCTTCTTATCTTTACTATCTCTGAAAAATATTCAGAAGATAATTTCTTTATTTTATTTTTAATATTATCCATTTTTATTAATATTTTTATATTTCCTCTATAACATTTTTTTTATGTAAGTTTGCAACAACAAAATTAAATATTTAATTTTGTTTCAGTTTTTTTTATTAACTTAAATTTTATATTATGAAAAAATTATTTATTATTTCAGCATTACTTTTAATGATTTCCCCAATATTTGCTCAAAAATATGAGTACAATATTGTTACAACCATTGAGTCAATTGTTCCTATGGGAATTGGTCGTTCACGTATTGTTGCCGGACAACAAGCTTTGAATGTTGATGATTTTACCACTTCCAGAATTGATGGAAAAAAAAGCAAACAAGGTGATATTAATCGATCAGATGCTAAAATTAACACTTTTGAGGAAACCAAATTATTAAACTTTTATAGTGGCGTTGGTATCAATTTTCAAAATGTGGCTTCAAATGATGCTCTGATTACATCAAAATTAAACAAAATGGCTAATCAGGGATGGGAACTTGCATTTGTTGCCAGTGGTGTAGAAAGTGATGCAGGAAAAGACGATGGAAAAGGAATTTTTATTACAAGATATGTCTTTAAAAAAGAAATAAAATAAAATTCTTTCTTATTTTGAGTGGATAATTGTTTTGTTTTATATATTTTTTTATCTGTTTATATTTTCGTAATTGGTTGATTTTCAATCACTTCGGGCTTTTAGCTTTTGGCTATTATTTTTTTTAATATCTAACAGCTAATAGCATATATAACCATCCCTTTACTTCAACAAGTTCAGCACAAGTGTGTGTCTTTTTTAATTTTTAATTATCCAGTCATGGATGTTTCATTAATGTAAAAAAATAATCTTTGCAATCATTACAATTTTTTCAATTTTTCAACAATAATAAACTATACTTAATTAGCAATACAAAAAAATTAAATAAAATAAAATGAGATTATTACTGATAAGTAACTCAACCAATGCAGGAGAAGAATATTTGGATTATCCAAAATATGAGATTAAAAAATTTTTGGATAATCCTAAATATAAAAAGGTAAAAAAAATATTATTTATTCCTTATGCTGCAGTAACATTTTCATTTGACGATTATGCCGTAAAAGTGAACAAACGTTTTAATGAAATAGGATATGAAATTGACCCGATACACAGATATAATAATCCTGTTGAAGCTGTTAATAATGCAGAAGCGATTATTGTAGGCGGCGGAAATACATTTCAACTAATTAAAATGCTGCAAGAAAACCTGCTAATTGAAGCTATTAGAAAAAAAGTGAAAAAAGGAATACCTTATGTCGGCTGGAGTGCAGGTTCTAATGTTGTCTGTCCAACTATTTGCACAACCAATGATATGCCAATTGTTCAGCCCGAGAGTTTTAATGCTTTCAATTTAGTGCAGTTCCAAATCAATCCTCATTATCTTGATGCTAATCCAAAAGGACATGCCGGAGAAACAAGAGAAATGAGAATACAAGAGTATATTGAAGCTAATCCTGATATCTATGTTCTGGGATTACGTGAAGGAACAATTTTACATATTGAAAAATGTTCAATAAAACTAATTGGTAAAAAAAATGCCCGACTCTTTAAAAAGG
The DNA here is from genome assembly GCA_964653185.1 of uncultured Bacteroidales bacterium. GTDB lineage: Bacteria > Bacteroidota > Bacteroidia > Bacteroidales > CAZZDX01 > CAZZDX01. Next base: position 4,141 of record CAZZDX010000098.1, on the reverse strand, counting down.
GACAGAAATCCGTTGAATTAAGCTCTGAGGATGATTTTGGATTTTTAATCTAACACTATACTATAAATGGTTAAAATTTTAACTTTTTTATTTTTTTATTTACTCACCCCAACCCTCTCTACGAGTAGAGAGGGAGTAATTTGTAAAGTTAAAATTTTAACCGTTTGAAGTATAACTTAATATTAAGATTGTCATTATATTTCGCAAGATGAATAATTACGAATAATATTATTTTTTAAAACTGCTTATTTCATTATTATTCACACTTAATTTTAGATTAAATTTTTGTTAAAATTAGATTTAAGAATCGCTTTTGCCATTTCAACTTCTGCTTGCTGTCTGTAAAAATCAAGATAACTACGATAACGAAGATTTACTTTCCTAAATGACGGATGAAGTAATAGAACAAGGTTTGTTCTAACATCTTTATTAAAAACAACATTTTTTTTAATTTGATTATTTTGTTTATCAATTGTTTTGAAATTTTTTATTTTAGACCATGATTTTAATTCTGCTGAAATGGCAGATAAAAATTCTGCAACATATTTACCTAAAACAAATATTGCCATTGGCTTTTGTATTTCTAATTGATACATAAAAAATTCCTGACAATTTTTAATAAATACTTTGTTCTTAAAAGCTGGTGATTTACCAGTTGATTTATCTCCTTTTCTAATTCCTAAAATTGCATTTGTAAAAAAGCAATCTTTACTGGAAATTTTTAATTCTTTATTTAAAAATTCAAGTAGATTTCTCCAAGTTGGATTTTTTTTTATATCTTCTTCACCGTTTACCAGAGAGATGTTAAAATTTTTTTCACAATCAAAATCCTGACCAAGTATCATTATCCTTTTATCTGAAATATTATTACTATTATCAAATGTGCCTTTGCCTCCAGGAAAAAAAGCTCTACCTTTTATTTCTCCACAAACTTTTAGCATTGTTTCAGGGTAAGGATATTTGTCTATTTTATTGAATAATAATTCTATTTCTGTCATTTTTGCTTCTTATTTATTAAGGGAATTATAGTAAAAAATGGACCAAATTAATTTAATAATTTTATTATTTATTTTAGAAAGATGCATTTTTTTAAGTATGTGCAAATGTTTTTTTTACAAATCATTACACTATAGAATTGTAAATCCCGTATTTATTGGGAGCGATTTCACTGAAAGTGAACTTTACAATTATACTGCTAAAAAGGAAAAAGAACAGTAACTTTATATGCAAAATTATCTTTTGTTTCAGATAAAGCATAAGGTCCGTATCTGTAAAAAACTCCAACACCAATATTATATAATCCCATCATATCAAATAAATTATTTATCAATAAGCCGGATTCATAATATCCTTTTTCCATAGTATTTACAGAAATGTTAAAGTGTTTTTCTTTATTATTTAAAGAGCCAAAGCCAACATTTGTAGCAACAGCAATTTCAGGTTCAAATTTTTTAATTCTAAAAATCAGTTTACCAAAACTGTGTTCAAAATAAAGAGAAATATATCTGTCAGATAAAAATTCATTCATACGCATAGTCGCAAAACTATTTGGAGCATATATTGTAAATATCCTGTAACTTCCTTTGCCATTATATAAGTTGGAATAAGGCAAATCACCATCAATAAATCCTGCAAACAGCTGAAAAGATGACTTGCCTAAGTTTTTGATATAAAATGATTTTTTAATTTTAACATCAATACGGTTATAATTATATTCTCCATTTAAAAAATCATTAAATCCTTTTGTATATTGCATCCATAATACCGGGTATTTTGTGCCAAAAGATATTTTTCCCTGTGGCATTTTTAAAAATTTTTCTTTATACGCATATCTTAATCCAAAACAAAGTTCTGTAAAATTAAATTCATTTAACAGCACACTTACATTATCCTTTTTGGTGCCGTATTGATAATCATTAGTTACATTTTTTGCGTCTTGATTTAAAGATATATTTACTTTAAGATATTGTAAAGTTCTAAAGCCAAGTAAGATTTTTTTTTGCTCAATTTTATCTTCCTGTCTGATAAGATACATTCTAAACATATCATTAGTTAAATATTTATCATCAAAAAACTTAACACTACCGCTTTCATCTATATCATTTATATAAGAAATTTTTAAGTTAAGTTCAGAATTTTTATTTATCAAAAAGTTTATATCTCCGCCATATTTATTTTGCTCATCTTTAAATCCATAAGCATAATATCCGCCTATGCTAAAAAATCTTGAAATATCTTTGTTGGTATGTATTCCTATGCCTAATCGAAATCCTTCATATTCATTATAATTTAATATCTTGTCAATATCAAAGTCAATATATCTGAAAGGTATTCTTCCTGTCATAAAAGTTTGTAATCCTTTTATTGTTTTATCCAGTTTTGCAGCTTCACCAATACTATCAATAACATGGTATGTTTCCAAGTCCTTTGCTGTGAGAGTATCTACTCTATATTTATTCCAGTAATCTTCTGATTTTTTTAAGGCATCAGGTTCCATTTCAACTATTGTGTTATTAAATTCTTTTTTTAATAATTCAGGGTCAATAACAATATCTTTGATATAGCTTCTGCCTTTACCAATAAGCTTAAATCTGTTAACTGCAACACTATTAAATATTAAATCCGTATTTAGTTGCACAGGGAACCATTGTTTATGAGCAACAAATTCATATTTCTGTTGAATTTTAATTCCAATACCTTCTTGTTCCAAAGCAGGTTCAGCAATAACATTTTGAATAGCATATTTATTAGTGTTAATATAAAGAACACCTTTAAGTCCGTCAAAATTTTTGTTTTTTCTTGGTCTGAAAGAAATAATAAAAACAGTATCTTTATCTCTGTATGTAGTATCTTCAATAAGAAAAAAATATTTATTAATACTTCCTTTGCTTACAGGATTAAGATAATTTTTATCAAGAACATTCATATACTCATTATAAAACGAAAAAGATTGCATTTGAGTGGCAAGCAATGTAAAAAAAGGACTTTTCAATCCTGAGACCCTTGATGCTATAACTTTTTCATTATTTTTGTCAGGATACAAAAATTTACGCTTTGACACGCTCTCTATCAAAAGTAAATGTTGCTTATCAAAAAACTTTTTTGTCTTTATATAAACAGAATCTGTTTTAGAAGAGTCCTTTTTTGTTATTGACTGCATATCTGATGTAAAAATCATCTTATTATAAGATGTATATGTAAAAGAATGAACTTTTTCAGGATTATTTATATCACGGTTTTTTACCACCTTATTGATTATACCATTTGCAGGATTCTCGCCGGGAACAATTATCACCTCTGACAACTCAACTTGTTTTTGTTTAAGTTTGATAAGTAAACTTTTTGATGCATCATGGACTGGAAACACTAATTTATTATATCCAACATAACTAAGTTTTAAAAGTTCTATCTTTTTATAAGAACTCAAATAAAATTTACCGTCAATATCTGTTGTCCCACCTTGATTTTCATTATTTATAATAATATTAACAAAAGCAAGTGGTTCTTTGGTATCAAAGTCAATTACTCTGCCTTTTACAGAATATTGTTGTGCATAAGAAAAAAACACAATGATATTCAGAAATATTAATAAAAATATATATTTCATCTGTTTATATTTTTGTAATTGGTTCATTTTCAAACACTTCAGGCTTTTAGCTATTAGCATTTAGCTTTTGGCTTTTGGCTTTTGGCTTTTAGTTTCCAGTTTCAAGTTTCAAGTTTCAAGTTCAAAGTTCAAAGTTTAAAGCACAAAGTTCATAATTCATAATTCATAATTTAATAATTGTCTTTAGTCATTGATGTTTAATTTTATTATAAGATAAAACACAAAATTAGCAATATGATTTGATGAACAAAATATTTTGTCATTTTTTGGCATCTTTCATTTTGCAGTTTACACTTTTTTGAAACTCTGAAAGAGTTTAATTTTTACCCCGTTAGATAACCAATAAATTAATAAAAACAATGTTTTAAACTAAATATCTAACGGGGTTAATAACCACAGGTGTAACCTGTGGTATTTAACTAATTATATTAATATCAATCAGGCGGTTGCCTGATTGAATAGAAAAATAATTATTATGATAGTTTTATTCAATCAGGCAACCGCCTGATTGTAACATGACTTATTATTTCTTTA
>CAZZDX010000097.1:0-10424 GCA_964653185.1 uncultured Bacteroidales bacterium | reverse complement strand
GGCAACAATAAATGAACCTGCAGAAATAATTCCTGACTTTGTAGTTACAGGTATAAACTGTTATGGAGGCAATGATGGAGCAATAGATTTAGATGTGTCAGGTGGGACTTATCCTTACTTTTATATCTGGTCTAATGATTCTGCTACTCAGGATATAAATAATCTTATAGCAGGAACTTATTATGTTACTGTTACAGATGATCACGGTTGTATAAAAATAGATTCGGCAACAATAAATCAACCTCCGGAATTAACAATTACTGTTGATTCAACAACAGATGTGCTTTGCTATGGCGGAAATAATGGAGCAATAGATTTAGATGTGTCAGGTGGGACTTATCCTTACTCTTATAACTGGTCTAATGATTCTACTACTCAGGATATAAATAATCTTGTGGCAGGAACTTATTATGTTACTGTTACAGATGACCACGGTTGTATAAAAATAGATTCAGCAACAATAAATCAACCTACAGAATTAACAGACAATATTGTTTCAACAACAGATGTGCTTTGTTATGGCGGAAATAATGGAGCAATAGATTTAGATGTGTCAGGTGGGACTTATCCTTATACATATAACTGGTCTAATGATTCTATTACTCAGGATATAAATAATCTTATAGCAGGAATTTATTATGTTACTATTACTGATGACAATGGTTGTATTAAAATAGATTCGGCAACAATAAATCAACCTCCGGAATTAACAATTACTGTTGATTCAACAATTGATGTGCTTTGTTATGGCGGCAATAATGGATCTGCTAATATTTCTGTTAGTGGTGGAACATCTGATTATACATATATCTGGTCTAATGATTCTACTACTCAGGATATAGATAATCTTGTGGCAGGAACTTATTATGTTACTGTTACTGATGATCACGGTTGTATTAAAATAGATTCAACAATTATAAACGAACCTACAGAAATATTTATAAGTTATATAACAACACATATTTGTTATGGCGGCAATGACGGAGCTGTTAATATTTCTGTTAGTGGTGGAACACCTGATTATACATATATCTGGTCTAATGATTCTACAACTCAGGATATAGATAGTCTTATTGCTGACACTTATTATGTTACTGTTACAGATAACAATGGTTGTATTAAAATAGATTCAGTAACTATAATAGAATCTTTGTCACCAGTAAGTATTATCCATACAAGTAATAATGTATTATGCAATGGCGGTAATACAGGTTCAATTGATTTATATGTATCCGGTAGTATTCCTCCTTATATATATAACTGGTCTAATGGAAGTTCAACTCAGAATATTGATAGTTTGACAGCAAATACTTATTTTGTTACTGTTACAGATAGCATAGGTTGTATAGCAATAGATTCTGTAGTCATAAGTGAACCTCCGGAATTAGATATTAGTTATATAAGTACAAATGTGAGTTGTTATCAGGGTAATAACGGAACAATTGATATAAATATATCTGGTGGCACACCACCTTATGATTATTACTGGTCTAATGGGGCTGTTACTGAAGATATAAATGGTCTTAGTGCAAATACTTATACTGTTTTTGTTGTAGATAGTAATGGATGCACATTAATATCTTCTATAATTATAGAAGAACCTGCACCTGTAATAATAAATCATATTATTACAAATACCTGTTACAATAGTAATAATGGAGCAATAGATTTAACAGTATCAGGTGGCACTCCTACTTACTCATATAACTGGTCTAATGATTCTACAACACAAGATATAAATAATCTTACAGCAGGAACTTATTATGTTACTATTACAGATAATAATCTTTGTATATCAGTTGATTCGGTTATTATAACAGAAGCTCCATCAGAAATAAGCATTAATTATATAAGCACAGATGTATTATGTAATGGAGGCAATACAGGTTACGTTGATTTAGATGTATCCGGTAGTGTTCCTCCTTATATATACAACTGGTCAAATGGAAGTTCAACTCAGGATATAGATAATCTTACTATAGGTACTTATATTGTTACTGTTACAGATAGTTTTGGCTGTATAGCAATAGATTTAATAACTATAAATGAGCCATCACTATTAATGATTAGTTTTAATGTGATAGACGATTCAACAGGAAATTGTTTAGGTGAAGCCAGTGCTGTCGTATCAGGAGGCATTCCGCCATATCATTATAATTGGTATGACCCGCAATTACAAACTACAGCAACAGCTGATAGTTTATGTGGAGGATATTATATGATAGCAGTAACTGACTCTAATGGCTGTACTATATCTGATACTGTTTTTATCCAAAGTGGAGATGTCTATATACCGGGTCAATCTAATATTTACAGCAATTTTAAAGTATATCCAAATCCAAGTAATAATGGAAAATTTGTTATAGAATTAAATGATTTTGGCAAACAAAATGCTAAACTGCAATTATATAATGGTATAGGAGAAATTATTTACAGTGAGGAATTAGAGATAAATAATAATATGTCTAAAGAGATAAACCTGTTAGATAAGATACCAGGTATATACTATTTAAGATTAACACTTGCAAATGAAAAAGTATTGACACAAAAATTAGTTGTGTATTAATTTTGAACTTTATATATAAGTCGGCAGTCGGCAAATGGAACATTTTCCGGTTTTTATCGGAATTTTCAACCGTATTTATTCCGTTGAATCCGCCTTAGGCAGACAGCATTTATCGGAAAAGAGAAATTGATGACTGCTGACTGCTGACTGAAGATTGTGGACTTGTGTTTCGGCTACGCTCAACAACTAAAATTTTCACATTCCTGTTTGCGATTAGTATGCCGTAAATAATTTGCCTTTATTTTATTCCTCAAATTTGCGGTAGTTCTTAATCATGATTTTTTATATCACTTTCCCTTATTCTATCCAATATTTATAAAATTCGTTTCATTTTTTTATGAACAATCAGAAATAATTTGCATAAATTTGCATATTATCACAAAATCATAAAAGATTGAAAGAACAAATAAAAAAGGACTTAATAACATTATTTGAGCACTGGTCAAAAGAAAAAGCTGTTAATATAGAACCTTTATCAAAGTTAGAGTCCGCATCTTATCGTGAATACTATCGTGTTACAGGTAAAAACAAGAAAGCAATAGGTGTTTTTAATGCTGACAAAAAAGAAAATATTGCATTTTTATCTTTTACAAAACATTTTATTGAAAAAGGTATTTGTGTTCCTCAAATTTATGCACAAGATATAAAAAAAAATATTTATCTTATTCAGGATCTTGGAGATGCAACACTTTTTTCATATTTAACAAAAATCCGTAAAGACAAAGATTTTTCTTATAAACTTGTTGCTCTTTATAAAAAAATAATAGAAGAATTAGTTCAATTTCAAATATTTGCCAGTAAAGATATTGATTATAGTGTCTGCTATCCACGTTCAAGATTTGATAAACAATCAATGATGTGGGATTTGAACTATTTTAAATATTATTTCTTGAAATTAGCTAAAATTCCTTTTGATGAACAAGATTTGGAAGATGATTTTAATACTTTTTCTGATTATTTATTGCAAGCCGACTGCAACTTTTTTATGTATCGCGATTTTCAATCACGAAATATAATGATTTATAATAATCTACCTTATTTTGTTGATTATCAAGGCGGAAGAAAAGGCGCACTACAATATGATTTGGCTTCATTACTCTTTGATGCAAAGGCAGATATACCTCAAAATATCAGAGAACAACTATTAAAACATTATATTAAAGTTGTTGGTAAAATAATTGATATAAATAAAAATGATTTTATTCAATATTTTTATGCTTATGCGTTAATAAGAATTATGCAGGCATTAGGTGCTTTTGGATTTAGAGGTCTTTATGAAAAAAAACAACATTTCTTACAAAGCATTCCTTATGCAATAAAAAATATTGAATTAATTATTAATAAAAAACCTGTTAATATAAAAATATCTGCACTTTTAGATGTGCTTCAGCAATTAACAAAATCAAAATTTTCTGAAAATGATAAAATCAGAAACTTATGAACTTAACGAAGTGATCTCACGAACAAAGTAAGTAATTACGGATTACGGATTACGAGTTTTGAACTTTGTGCTTTTAACTTTTTACTTTTGTCTTGTTAAAAATATAAGCAAATGAAAAACCCATGAGCTAACGCACACACAAGGGAATGATTATATAACGAAACTTGAAATTTGAAACTTGAAATTAGGAAAAAACTTTCTATATACACCAAAATTTCTAATTTCCAATTTCCAATTTCTATATCTTGATTTTTCTAAAAATGCAAGTAACTGAATATGAACTAATTACGAAAATATAAGCAAATGAAAAATTTTACAAATACTGATAATACTATAAATAATAGTAATATCTTAAAAATAAGCATTAATAGTTTTTCTTACAAAAAAGGTATTCCTGTTGATAAGTCAGGAAATGGTGGTGGTTTTGTGTTTGATTGTCGTGGTGTTCATAATCCCGGGAAATATAAAAAATATATAAATATGACAGGAAAAGATTCGGAAGTAATAGAATTTTTACAGAAAGAAACTAATATAAATAAATTTTTAAGCCCTGTTTATGCAATTACAGATCAATCTGTTGAAAAATATAAAAAAAGAAATTTTACAAACTTAATGGTAAATTTTGGTTGCACTGGCGGACAACACCGTTCTGTTTATTGTGCGGATATGCTTGCCTCACATTTAAAAAGAAAATATAAAAACATAAATATTGTTATTAATCACAGGGGACTATACTCTGATACGTAATAATTTAAGCTAATTTATCAGGCAATTGCCTGAAACAGTTATAATTTTAACATATAGCCATTAATTGTCATTGATTGTCAATAAACAACTGAATGACAGTAAAGCCAAATGACTATGAATGACTGTAATTTATTACGGCTCTACTGAGCTTGCCGAAGTACAAAATATAACAACTCAAAATATAAAATGAAAGCTATAATTTTTGCAGCAGGTCTTGGAACACGACTTAGACCTTTAACATACAGTAAGCCAAAAGCATTAATTGAAATTAACGGAACACCTTTGCTTGAAATTATTATTAAAAAATTGAAATTTTATGGTTTTAATGATATAATTATTAATGTTCATTATTTTGCAGAGCAGATAATTGATTTTCTTAAGCAAAAAAATAATTTTGATATAAACATAAGTATTTCTGATGAGACAGATTTTCTTTTAGATACAGGCGGTGGATTAAAAAAAACAGAATGGTTTTTTAATGATAACAAGCCCTTTTTAGTCCATAATGTTGATATTTTATCTAACATTGATTTAAAGCAGTTGTATGAATTTCATATCCATTCAAAAGCACTAGTAACTCTTGCTGTTAAAAATAAACAAACTTCACGTTGCTTATTATTTGATAATAACAATCAACTTTGTGGATGGAAAAATATTAAGACCGATAAAACAGAGGATATAAAAACTGTTAAAAAGTATAATATAAGTTTAACACCTTTAGCTTTTAGCGGCATACATATCATAAATCCGTCAATTTTTGATTTGATAAAAGAAAAAGGCAAGTTTTCAATTATTGATGTTTATTTACGTCTTGCCAAAGACAATAGAATAATTGGATTTAGTAATAATAACTTTTTGTGGATTGATGTTGGCAAAAAAGAAAATTTGATTAAAGCAAATAAGATAATTGATAAATTTGAAGATTATCCGTATAATACAGAGAAAATATAAAAAATTACAGGATAATTATACAGATTTGTTTATAAATTTTAACCTTTGTGGCTTGGTGGTTTTGCAGGAAAATAATACCTCTCGCAAAGACGCAGAGACGCAAAGAAAATCGGAATACTTGAATAGTTATCAATATAACAACACAACAATTTTGAGTGTTTTAGTCATTTAAAAAATTTTAGAATAATAAAATAACTTCAAAACTATCGGGCAATTGCCTGATAAAAAAACGCTATTAAATTTTGAAAATAATTGTTAATACACGTTTATTGCTTAAAGATAAATTAGAAGGTTTGGGCTGGTTTACTTACGAAACATTAAAAAGAATAACACAACAGCATCCTGAACATGAATTTATCTTTCTTTTTGACAGAAAATTTGATGAGGAATTTATATTCTCTGATAATATTACACCTGTTATTGTATATCCGCAGGCAAGACATCCTTTTTTGTTTTATCTGTGGTTTGAACATTCCATATCAAAAATTTTAAAAAAAATTAAACCTGACTTATTTTTATCTCCTGATGGCTATCTGTCTTTATCTACAGATATAAAATCTCTGCCTGTAATCCACGATATTAACTTTGAACATTATCCCAAAGATATGCCTTGGTTATACAGTAAATATTACAGATATTTTTTTCCGAAATTTGCAAAAAAAGCAACGCGTATAGCAACTGTATCAGATTTTTCAAAACAGGATATTATAAATCTATATGGCATTGCACAAGACAAAATTGATGTTGTATATAACGGTGTAAATGAAATTTACAGACCTATTTCTGATTCTGAAAAAAAAGAAACATTAAAAAAATATACTAATGGAAGTCCTTACTTTGTTTTTGTAAGTTCTTTACACCCAAGAAAAAATATTTCAAATCTTTTTAAAGCATTTGAATTATTAAAAAAAGACGGTTGTTCTGAAATAAAACTTCTTGTTGTAGGTGCTAAAAAATGGTGGACATCAAATACTAAGAATATTTATCAACAAATGAAGTATAAAGACGATGTCATCTTTTGCGGAAGATTATTACCAGCAGAACTAAACAAAGTTATATGTTCTGCCTTGGCAATGACTTATGTCTCTTATTTTGAGGGCTTTGGAATACCGATACTTGAAGCTTTTCGTTGCAACACACCTGTAATAACATCTAATGTCAGTTCAATGCCGGAAGTTGCCGGTGATGCAGCTCTTCTTATTGACCCATTTTCGCCTTACTCAATATGCGATGCGATGAAGCAAATTATCAATGATAGTTCTGTTAGAAAAAAATTGATTATGAAAGGTCAGATTAGAGAAAAACAATTTTCATGGCAAAAAACAGCTGATAAACTATGGGATAGTATTGAAAAAACAGTTAACAATTAGATTCTGTGATGAAATAATTATTACATTTTAACTTGTTCTTTTAGTATTTTTATTTTCAGTTTTCAGATTTGTCTTTTATTGCTTCATCTACTTCTGTCTCTATTGTTCGCAACTTATTTTCACAAAATTTAATTAGTTCTTTAGCTTGTTTTACTTTACCCGCAAGAGTGTCAAGTTGAATTTTGTTGTCCTCAATTTGTTCAACGAGTTTTTCAAGTTCTGTATATACGCTACTATATGTCAAATTGGTTTTCATATTCTGTCTTTTTAGTTACTGTGCTATGAATTATTTTGTTTTTTAAAATTGTCTTTAATTGTGTATTATCTTTTATGTTTTTCGGATCAGTTATTATTTTGTTGTTGCTTGTTATAATAGCAAAACCTTTTTTTAAAATAGTTGCCGGACTTGAACTTTTTATAATTCGTTTTATGCTTTCCAAATTGTTTTTAGATGTTTCAATAATATCTTCAACTCCTTGAAAAAAACGTTCTTTTAAATCTTCTATTTCACTTTCAAAACTCATATTATAATCAATAATTAATGTTGCAACTTTTGTTGGTGTTTTGAGCTGTCGTGCCATCAAGTCAACAATGCTAGTGTTTCTGTCGTGCCCAATACCTGTTAAGATTGGTATGGGAAATGCAGCAACATACTTTGAAAGGTCATAGTCATCAAAAGGTTTGAAATCTATTTGTGAGCCACCGCCACGAATAATTACAACAGCATCAAAATTTTCTTTGTCTTTTTCAATAAGTTTTAGTTGTTGTAAAATTAATTTACTTGCATTGTCGCCTTGAATTTGAGTTAAAAACTCTTTGATAGAAAAAATATAATTATGTTGATTATTTTCAATTTCCTGTTTAAAATCTCTTTGCCCGTCTGAATTTGATGCAGTTATTAAAGCTATCTTTTGAAATACAATTGGGAGTTCACTGCTATTATTTTGTGTAATATATTGACCGTCAATTAAATGAATGATTGTAGTATTTTCTTTTACTAATCGTTCAAGTGTCTGCTGTTTTTCAAGTTCTAATTTTCCAAGAGCATAAGCTAAATCAATTTGAATAACATCTAAATTTAATCCGTATCGGGGATGAAATCTAACCCTAACATTACAGGTAATTTTAAGTCCATCAGAAAATTTTTGTCCTGTAATTTTTTCAAAGTTCTCAATTTCACTGTAATAATTTGACCAAAATACACTTCTTATTTCTGTATTTATATAACTATTTTCTTTTTCTATAAATTTTAAATAACACCTTCTTACAGATTCTTTCTTTTTTACATCAGTAATTTCAGAAGTAATCCAAAATGTTTTTCCTGTAAAACGATTTCCAATTGCGTCAGAAATTTGGTCAACTAATTCAGAAAGTTTAATTGGTTTCATTTTTTTATTTGTAATAAATATGTTTTTTACTAAATACCAAAAAAAGATACAAAAATTAGTATTCAACTTGTCATAAAAATTTACTGTATTTCAATATCTTCAATAACCATATTATACTAAAAAGAAATGCCTAAAATACTTAAAATTTTACTCTGTTAGATAATTTTAAGTCAAAAAGTTTAAGGGGACTTCTATTAAGGGGACTTCTATTAATTCATTCGCATCAAGATTTTCAGAGTTTTTCATAGACGAGGAAGATTTTTAAAGCACTATCGGGATAATGCAAGAAAATCTGAAGAAGTATATGGGAAACTCTGAAAACCCAAAGGGAACAAATATAATAAACAATCTGACTTCGACAAAATATTTCTTAATAGCTATGGCTATTAAGAAATATTTATGTCTCGCATCTTATTCATTATATTTGTTTCTTGAAAGAAATGAATTAATAGAAGTCCCCTTAATTCAGTCAGATAAAATATATTTCTTAATTTTTAGTTATATATTTAGTTATTGAATAATCATACAAAATGACAAAAAGATATTTTATTAAACTATCATTTAATGGCAACGAATATCATGGATGGCAAATCCAAAATAACAGTATAACTGTTCAGGAAAAATTAAATCAGGCACTGTCTTTATTGTTAAATCATAAAATAAATGTAATTGGAGCAGGAAGAACAGATACAGGAGTTCATGCCAAAAATTTCTTTGCTCATTTTGATTTTAACCATTGTTTTAATGAAAAAGAAAAAATATCTTTGATTTTTAAACTAAATAATTTTTTACCGTCAGATATAGTAATCCATAATATTATAAAAGTAAAAGATGATGCTCATGCCCGTTTTAATGCTATTTCAAGAACTTATAAATATTATATCAGCAAAACAAAAGATCCTTTTAACAAAAATTTTTCATATTATTTTTATGGCAAATTAAATATTGATTTGATGAATAAAGGGGCTGAAATATTATCAAAATATGAAGATTTTTCTTGCTTTTCAAAATCGCATACACAGACAAAAACAAATATCTGTAAAATAATTTATGCAAAATTTGAACAACAAGATAATATGTTAATATTCACAATTACTGCAAACAGATTTTTGAGAGATATGGTAAGAGCTATTGTAGGCACACTATTAAACATGGGACAGGAAAAAATTAATTTGGATGATTTAAAAAAAATTATAGAAAGTAAAAATCGTTCTAATGCAGGCAAATCAGTAGATGCACAAGGATTGTTTTTAACAAAAATTGTTTATCCTGATGATATTTTTGAAAAATAATTGGTAATTATTCAGGTATCAGGTAATTGCCTGATTAACATTTTTTTCAATCTTTATATTTTTTCCAATCTTTTAACTTTTATAAAAATATATGTTACTTATTTATACACCAAAAATAACTAAACGGGTTAAATATATTTTTAAATTAATTTTTAAAGATATATTAGAAAATGACTTTACTTTAACATCAAATAAAGAAGAATTTAAAAATTACAATGGAGCTAAAATCAATTATTCCAAACAAGCCATTGATGATGAAATATTTTTTTCAGCTCATAATCTTTTATTTGAAAAAGGCATAAAAGAGCAAAATCTATTATTTTCAGAAATTGAGCAATCAAAGGTCTTTTTTATCAACAATAATAAAAAGTCAGCACTTGCTTTTGACCCTTTTGCTGCAAGTTTTTATCTTGTTAGCCGCTATGAAGAATATCTGCCTTATATAAAAGATAAATACAACAGATTTTCTGCTAAAAACAGCATTGCTTATAAATATGGATTTCTTGATAAACCTGTTGTTAATATATGGACAATAAAAATTGCAAAAATTATTAAACAAAAATTTAATTCTTTTAATATTCATCAAAAAAAATACAAATTTGTTCCAACTATTGATATTGATATTGCTTATTCTTATAAATCAAAAGGATTTGTAAGAACAACAGGAGG
>CAZZDX010000096.1:0-10452 GCA_964653185.1 uncultured Bacteroidales bacterium | reverse complement strand
ATTGTTGTCTATAATATAAATTTCTAATTGCTCTAATTACTCTAATTGACCTAAATAAGCCCTAATTTCCAATGTCTAAATTGGGGCATTGGTCATTTTTTTGGTTATTTTGCATTTTGTATTTTGTATTTTACATTTTGTATTTTACATTTTGTATTTTGCATTGGGTATTGGTCATTTTTTAGGTCAATTAGGTCAATTAGAAATTAGGTCAATTAATTAATATATGTTTAATGATACAAACAGTTATAAAATAATGAGCTGTGAACGGTTACCATTAATCTTTAACTGTTTTAACGGTTTACCAAAACTTAAAAATACTACTTTATAGACAAATTTTAATTAGGATAAACAATGCGTACAATAATTTATCTCATACAAAAAGAATTTATTCAGGTATTCAGGAACAAAACAATGCTTCCTTTAATATTTGCTATGCCAATAGTTCTACTATTAATACTTGTGCATGCTGCAACTTTTGAGATGAAACATATAAACCTGTTGATTATTGACAAAGATATGTCACAAACTTCAAGAGAACTTGTAAGTAAATTTGAGGGTTCACCATTTTATAATGTCAAATACAGTTCATTTTCAGTTAAAGAAGCAGAAGATGAGTTAACAAAAGATAAATGTGATATCTTTATTAATATCCCTTATGGATTTGAAAAAAAACTTGTTAAAGAAAATATTTCCGACATTCAATTACAGATAAATGCTATTAATGCAATGGCAGCAGGATTGATAAATGCTTATTCTATTTCAATAATTGCAGATTTTAATAAAAAGATAATCACAGAATGGAAAAATCCGCCAAAGGGATTAAAAAGCAAATCAATAAACATCACAAACTCTTACTGGTATAATCCTGAACTCAATTATAAAATATATATGGTTCCTGGCATTCTTGTAATTCTTGTTACAATAATAGGAATGTTCTTAACAGCTTTAAATATTGTGCGTGAAAAAGAAATGGGAACAATAGAACAAATTAATGTTACGCCAATTAAAAAAACCTATTTCATAATTGGAAAACTACTGCCTTTTTGGATAATAGCAATGTTTGAACTTGCTTTTGGATTATTAGTCGGAAAATTATTATTCCATATTCCAATAATCGGTAGTTTATTTACTCTATTTACTTTTGCAGGATTATATCTTATTGTTGCTCTCGGAATAGGGCTATTTCTTTCAACAATTGCAAATAATCAACAACAAGTAATGTTCCTTGCTTTCTTTTTTATGCTTGTATTTATACTTATGAGTGGCTTGTTCACCTCTGTTGAAAGTATGCCGAAATGGGCACAAACAGTAAATTACATAAATCCATACTACTATTTTATTAAAGTAATAAGAATGATATTACTAAAAGGTTCATCATTTGCTGATATTTTAAAAGAAATATATGCTATGCTTGTATATGCTACAATTATTATTAGTTTGGCTATTTGGCGATATAGGAAAACCGTCTGATTACACAAAAAAAATCTTAACACACACGGGCATAAGTAATTACCCGCTCCCGCACGATTGTATCGTGTGGTTTAGAAACAGAAATAATAATTTAATGTTAGTTAATAAAAACAATAATTTTTATTACATTTGAATCATAAGTGGTAATTACAAATTTTATAATATAGAAGGAATTTATTTTGTAAGTTTTGCAGTAGTTGAATGGTTAGATGTATTTACAAAAAACGAATATAAAAACATAATAATTGATGAGTTCAGTATAAAAAGGTAAAAAAGTACATCATTGCAAGGAGCGAAGCGACGAAGCAATCTCTCCCAATTTGCAACAGATTGCTTCGCCTTCGGCTCGCAATGACGGACTACCAAATAAAAATGTGAAATAAAAAATAAAGACCACACGATACAATCGTGCGGTAGCGGGAAAACCGTCTGATTACACAAAAAAAATCTTAACACACACAGACAGAAAAAATTATGTTGGGTAACACGATTTATGAATATATTATTGAAAGTGTTTACAATCTTATACCAAGTGTAAATCCGGGATACATTTTTACATTTGTGTTGTTGTGTATTTTGTTATAAGATGACCATGAAACTAATGATGATGTAACCGGAACGCCTTCATCATCATAAATATCAGAAACATGAATATTCCATGTTGGACCTCCAAAAATTGTAATATAATCGTTCAACTTATAATTGACAGTAAGGTTAACTTTATTCAGAAGATTCAATCTATTTGTAAACCATTCGTCATAATTAACATGATATGAGGTGATATCTAAATTCATTTTTACTTTTTCATGAACCAAAAACATTGTTCCTAAGCCATAGCCCCAGCCCCAAACAATATCATTTTTATATAATTTTGCACCTACAGATATTATATTATAAAATCTTTCTGTACCTGTTTTAAAGTTTGCAACACAATAAAATGTCTCATTACCACTAATTTCAACTGTTCTATATCCTTTTTTAACAATACTCAAAAATCCCAATGCAATACCATTTTCAATTGTATCTGAAATATTAATAAATCCTATTTGTGCTCCATTTAGTTTTTTTACTCTATTTAAAAATCCACTTATTTGCAATCCTGTAAAATCTCCTTCATTAACATTAGAGAAGCCGGCAATCTGTAATGCTTTAGAATTACCGTTACTTACATTTGCAAATCCTGTTATTTGTAATCCATTTGCACTCCCTCTGTTTACATTAGCAAACCCGGAAATTTGCCCCCCTTTTGTCATTTTTTTTGCGACATTACAAAAACCTGATATTTGCAGTGCTTTAATACTGTCTTTCACAACATTTGCAAAACCTGCTATTTGTAATCCTATAGCACTACCAATACATACATTAGAAAAACCACTTATCTGGCAACCTTGAACATTACTTTTATTAGTATTACTAAAACCGGCTAATTGAAATCCTTTAGCACTGCCAAGGCATACGTTAGAAAATCCGCTTATCTGACAACCTACAACACTACTTTTATTAGTATTGCTAAAGCCTGCTAATTGAAATCCTTTTGTTTCGCCTTTTATAATATTTGCAAATCCTGCCAGTTCAAATCCATTTAATCCGCCTGAATATCCTGCAAAGATATTAAACGAAAAATTGTTTGTTACTTTATCCGATTCCATACCATTTGTTCCCATTGGGGTAATAAAACTTAAATGAAAGGGACGAATAATTTTTGAGTTTTCTTTTTGTGAATAACTGTTAAATGTAAGTCCTATTACAACAGCTAAAACTAATAAATTTATCTTTTTCATTTTTATAATTTTTAATTATTAATATTTGTGTTTTCACAAAGAAGACAACTCAAATAAAAAATACCCCTACCTAATAATTAAAATTTTTAATGAATTGATAATTAATTCCGGCTTAATATTATTCTAATACCGACTTTTCCGCCAATCCACATTTGAGTTTGTGTAGTTGAAGTAGATTTTTCTAAGAAAGGATTAAATGCAATATCTGTAGTAAAGCTATTTGTTTCAGCATTTTTTAATGATGATACATGAACATTGTATGATGGTGATGCAAAAAGTGCAAGTTTGGGAGATAATTTATAATCTAAACTAATTGCAAGCTTGTTCAAAAGATTTAGATGATCTTGCCAAAACATATTTTCATTTACAGCATTAGCCGTAAGATCTACTGACATTATAAACTTATTGCTTAAATTAAAATATGAGCCAAATCCAAAACCTACTGACCATATTTTATTTTTAACAGACTGTAATCCAAGATTGTAAATGTTATATAATTTTTTGTTTCCTGTTTTATAACTAAGATTTCCGTAAAAAATTTCGTCAGATGATATCTCAATTGCTCTGTATCCTTTTTTTACATGGTTAAAGAAACCTATAGAATAGCCCGAAGATGTATCTGAAACATTAATAAAAGATATTTGAAGTCCCTTAATAGATTTTGCTTTATTTATAAATCCTGAAATCTGAACACCATTATTATCTTTAACAGCATAGTTAAAAAAACCTGCTATTTGTATTCCTTCAATATTTTGACCTGAAAAATTAAAAAATCCTGCAATTTGCCCATCATCTACATTTTTTTCGGCAACATTCATAAATCCACCTATTTGGAATCCATCAACATCTTTAGTTGTATGATTATAAAAACCTGCAATCTGAATTCCATTCATTTTCCCTCTTAAAAGATTTGTAAAACCAGCTATTTGAACTCCTGTAATTGTATCATTTACAACATTATTAAATCCTGCAACCTGAACTCCGGTAATAGAACCTGTATTAATGTTAAATAAACCTGCTATTTGAACTCCACTTGTTTTTTTTCCAACAATATTACCAATCCCGCCTGCTTGAAAACCTTTTACATAGCTTTTGTCAATGTTTAAAAGCCCACCTATTTCCACACCTTCAACACCATCAGAAAAGCCTGCTAAAACATTTAATGATACGTTATTAACTATTACACCTTTAACTGATGTATGTAAACCGGGAAATGGCAAAAAAGAAACCTGTCCTATTCTTTTCTCATAAAGAATAAGGTTATTTGAATGGGATAAAGCCACGGGTGGCACAACCCAGTTTACTAATCGCTGATTGTCAAATTCATAAGGTAAAGGTGTTATCTCTTTTACAGGTATTTTATCTATAGATTTCATTTTGGGTTTTAATTGCATATCAATATTCTCTATTTCTGATGGTTTAATTATTATAACCGTATCTAAATATCCTTTTTTACAATATGTAAGCCCACGAAATTCTTTATTTGCAGGAATTGAAATTGAATAATAACCCTCTGAATTAGTTATGCACGTTGTTTTTCCTTCAATATCATATATGGTAGCACTATGAATTTTTTTACCTGTTGATGAGTCAACAATATAACCAGTAATGAAATATCCCGTATTTTTAGTTTCCTTGTTTTTTGTTTCCGTCTTTCCTAACAACACAATATGATTACCAACAACTTTATATTGTATATTTTTGTTCAGAATATTTTTTAAAATTGACTCTACTGTTGAGTTTTGTGTATTTATGGTAACAGTTTTGTTTTTATCAATTATTTCTGAGTTATAGGAAAAATTAAAATTTACTTTTTCACCAATCTTTTTCAAAACATTTTGAATAGTGGTGTTTGACACATTAAGGCTTATTCGCTTATTAAGAGGAGTTTGTTGTGCAGAAATATTCTCTATAAAAGAAAAAAATAATGCAGCAACTACAATAAATAGAATTATTATTTTAAAATTAACAGCCTTTTCCATCTAAAGTATAAATTTTATTTTCTTCTTTGGTTACCTCAAGATTAAATGAGGTTGCTATTACACCTAAAATATCATCAATTGTTTCATTTTTAAATGTTGCATTTAATTTACAATAATTCACATTACTGTTTTTCACTTTTATTTTAACATTAAAACAATTTTGGAGTAATTCAATAACTTTCAACAATTCTGTTTCTTCAAAAATTAAGGTTTTGTTGTGCCAATATAATTCATTTACATCAATATCTTCAATTTTTTTGATTTGTTTAGTTTCTTTATTATAAATTCCTTTTTCATCAACATTTAAAATAATAGATATTGTATCATTTGTTTTTTTATCAATTGAGAAAAGCATTACAACACCTGTTTTAACAAAAACTTCAACCTCTTTTGAATCAGTAAATGCTTTAATATTGAAAGATGTACCAAGCACTTTAATATTTGCATTTTCAGAGTGAATGATAAACGGTTTTTCTTTATTAGGTTCTATCTCAAAAAATGCTTCTCCTTCAAGCTCAACTTCCCGAGTATTTCCTGTAAACTCATCAGGATAAACAATCTTAGAATTTTTATTCAAGCTAATTTTAGAGCCATCAGAAAGAGTTTCATTAACTACAGTATTTTGACTTATTAAAGTTTGCTGTTCGGTTCCTTTATTCATGTATATGATTATTGCCAATATTCCAAATACAATAACTAATACGGCTGCAATTCTAAGAAATGTTCGGTATATTTTTGAAATGCCTTTTTCCCTTGAATTTATATTAATAACTTTTTTATCAGCAGCATCAATTTTATTAGATAGTTTATTCCATGCAGAATCAATATCAACAACAACAGGTTTTATTTTAAGTTTCCCGCTTTCTATCCAAATTTTTTCAAGCTCATTTAAATAGGCAACATTATCGTTTGATAATGATAACCAATGCTCAACTTGTTGTTTTAGCTGAACGTCGGCTTCCTTTGCCAGATAAGCCATTAAATGATCTTCGTTGATATGTTTATTATTTTTAATCATTAACTTTTCTATCTATATGACAATTTAAGAATATTTTACCCCCATTTTACCGGAATAATGTATTTATAAATGTCATTATTACTATAATTAAAACTGTTATATATTCAGCAAGATTTTTTCTCATATACTTAATTGCTTTCCCCATTTGGTTTTCAACAGTTTTTATTGAAATATTTAATTTTTCTGCTATTTCTCTGTACTTTAAGCCATCATACCTGCTCA
Organism: uncultured Bacteroidales bacterium; assembly: GCA_964653185.1. GTDB lineage: Bacteria > Bacteroidota > Bacteroidia > Bacteroidales > CAZZDX01 > CAZZDX01. The sequence goes on along the minus strand of CAZZDX010000096.1, from coordinate 3,976 downwards.
TTATGAATATTTTTCTTCTTTCAGGAGGTATTTGTTCAATTGTTTCTCTGATTTTGTGTTCTAATTCTGTGGCAAAAATTTCATCATCATAATTTGTCTTGTTATAATATATTTCCCTTTTGTTGTATTCTTTATACTCTTCTCTAATGTTTATGTGTTTTATCAGATTTAGAGAACTATTTCGGACAGCTCTATACAAATACGATTGTATTGATGAAGTAATCTCTATACTTTCTCTCTTATTCCATAGTTTAAAAAACACTTCCTGAACAACGTCTTCAGAAGCATCAACATCGTTAATATATTTATTAGCATAAGCACATAAATTGCTATAAAGAGTTCGAAATAATACCTCAAACTCAGCTCTATTAATAGTTTTTATATTTTGTTGTTCTTTCAGATTCCAATATGTTTTCATTGCAAATATAGTGCTTTAAAAATCTTCCTCGTCTATGAAAAACTCTGAAAATTTTGATGCGAATGAATTAATAGAAGTCCCCTTAATTCATTATTCGTTAATTGATATTCATTATTCAATTTATTACTCTGTTTTTTATACTTGAAGATAACATCAATAAAAAGACACCAATTACAAATTAAATATAAGTTTTATCCCTGTTGTTTGGCTATTGCAATATGTCTGCCTATGGCAAATAATACAAGGTTCAATTTTAAGCGAAAGGTCATCGCTAATGTCAAAATAAAAAAGATGTGCATCAACACAGGCATCAATAATGTTAAAGATATATAAGAATCCTGTTATTATATAAGTTACCTCAAGATTTCTTCTGTAATAATTTTTTATTTCCAACAGATTAGCTTCTGTATAATTACTATAATCGTCAATAGTTGAAATGTCTCCATCTATACGATAGTTATATGCTTTTCTGAAAGTTTGATATTTGTCATTATTAGTATAGATAAAGTATCCTAATACTGCAAATCCACCATATATTACAGGTGTTTTCCAGTATTTTTTATTATATATCTGTCCTAATCCGGGAACCACAGCTGACATAATAGTAGCTTTTTTCGGAGAGTGTAGTTTTACCTTGGAACTATCAATTTGTTCTGTTGTCTGTGCATTAATTTTTAGAGAAGCAAATAGAATAAAAGAACAGATTATTTTTAAAAGCAGATTTTTATTAAATTTTGCCATATTTATTATCAAAAAATTGTTCTTTTTTTATTATAAAATTTTATATTCCATTATTATATTGTTGAGTCCACTCTAAAAAGTAAAAAAAGTAAAAAAAATATTTTCACGCAAAGACGTAAAGCATTTGAAATGAATAACTTGGCGTCTTTGCGTCTTTGCGAGAGATTAAAATGACTTTTTAGAGTGGACTCAATTATTTACTAATTAATTTAATAATTCTTTCAAAGTCCTTATCCGAATCAAAAGGTATAACGATATTTCCTTTGCCTTTATTGTTTATTTTTAGTTTTACTTTAGTATTAAACATGTCTGTCAAATTACTTTTTATTGTTTCATATTTATAAGACAAAACATTTTTTTTGTCTGTGTCAGACAAATTATTTTCAGATGGGTTATTAATAGTTCCTACAATTTCTTCAACTTTATGTACTGATAAATTTTGTGTAATAATAGCATTAAATATTTTCAACTGTGTTTTTATGTTATCAACATTAATCAAAGCCCGTGCATGCCCCATTGATATTTTATTATTACGTATAGCTACCTGAATTTCATCGGGTAGTTTTAGCAATCTGATATAGTTAGAAATAGTTGTTCTGTCTTTGCCTATATGTTCGCTTATCTCTTTATATGTAAATTTACATTCTTCTATCAATCTTTTGTAACTTATGGCTATTTCAATAGCATTAAGGTCTTTTCGTTGAATATTTTCAATGAGGGACATTTCAAGCATTTGCTTATCATCTGCTATTTTTATATATGATGGTATTGCTGTTAGTCCTGCAATTGTTGATGCTTTTAACCTACGTTCTCCAGATATCAACTGATATTTATTATATCCTAATTTACGAACAGTAACAGGTTGAATTATTCCCTGTTGTTTAATGGATTCTGCTAATTGTAATAAATCATCATTTTCAACGGTGTCTCTTGGCTGAAAAGGATTACATTCAATATTTTTGATAAGAATGTTGGCTATTGCTCCAGCCACAAAATTGCCGGATATATCATTTGAAGTTATATCAGTATAAGGACTTCCCAATATAGCATCAAGACCTTTTCCCAAAACATTTTTTTTATTATTCATATTAAAAATTAATTTTTTTGTTTGACTCACTAATTTTTGTCATATTATTTCTTTGTAATATTTCACGTGCAAGGTTAAGATAATTAGTAGATCCTCTGCTTTGAACATCGTGCATAATAATTGTCTTACCAAAGCTAGGTGCTTCGCCAAGTTTTGTATTTCTTTTAATAATAGTATCAAAGACCATTTGTTGAAAGTGTGTCTTTACTTCTTCTACTACCTGATTTGCTAATTTTAATCTCACATCATACATTGTAAGTAATATTCCTTCAATTTTAAGCTCGGGATTTAACCGTGATTGAACTATTTTTATTGTATTTAATAATTTTCCTAATCCTTCTAATGCAAAATATTCACACTGTATAGGAATAATGACAGAATCCGCAGCTGTTAAGGCATTAACGGTTATTAATCCTAATGATGGTGAACAATCAATAATTATAAAGTCATAGTCATCTTTTATTTTATTTATAGCATTTAGCATTTTTTTCTCCCTGTTAGGTGCATTAATAATTTCTATTTCTGCACCTACAAGGTCAATGTGAGCAGGTATTAAGTCAAGATTTGGAGTGTCAGTATTAAGAATAATATCTTTAGGTTCAACATCATCGGTAAGGCATTCATAAATACTTGTTTTAATATTCCTTGGGTCAAAGCCAACGCCTGAGCTGGTATTAGCTTGTGGATCTGCATCAATTAACAGGGTCTTATATTCCAAAACAGATAAGCTTGCTCCTAAATTTATTGCAGTAGTTGTTTTTCCTACGCCTCCTTTTTGATTTGCTATTGCTATAACTTTTCCCATAAATTTAAAATTTTATTGTTTCTCCAATATTCATCAGAATTAGTTCTTTGCCATATTGTTTGAATTTATCCATAGCAGATTTTTTATCTATATTGATTACAGGAAATGTATTATAGTGCATTCCAATTATTTTATCACATTTTATAAAATCAGAAGCAATTATTGCATCATCTGCATCCATTGTATAAGTTCCGCCTACAGGCAAAAATGCAAAGTTAATTTTTTTATACTCTCCAATTAGTTTCATATCATAGTTTAGCCCTGTATCTCCTGCAAAATAAAAATTGTTTTCCTGTGATTCTATCAAAAATCCTGTAGGATTGCCACCATAAGTTCCATCCGGCAAAATGCTTGAATGTGAAGCAGATAAAATAGTTAATGTGCCAAAATCAAAAATATGTTTACCGCCTATGTTCATTGAAAAGGTTTTTTTTACACCTTTTGCTGTTAACCAGTTAATTATTTCAAAATTAGAAATTACAGTTGCATTATTATTTTTGGCAATTTGTAAAGCATCTGCAATATGGTCTTCATGCCCATGAGAGATAAGAACATAATCTGTTTTTATTTTATCAACTTCTATTTTCTTTGCTAAAGGATTGTCTGATATAAAAGGATCTGTTATTAATTTTTTATTGTTTAATTCTATTAAAAAACAAGAATGTCCATAAAATGTTATTTTCATATGTTTATATTTTTGTAATTAGTTCATTATTAATTGATTACGGATTACGGATTATGAATTTTAGTCATTTTAAGTATTTTAGGCATTTTGAATTATTAATTATAATCATTCCCTTACTTCAACGAGTTCAGCACAAGTGTGTGTTTTTTTTAATTTTTAATTATTCAGTCATGGATGTTTCATAAGTTTATATTTTTAACAAGTTCAATGTTCAAAATATGAAGTTCATAATCCGTAATT
>CAZZDX010000095.1:0-10555 GCA_964653185.1 uncultured Bacteroidales bacterium | reverse complement strand
ATATGTCAAAGATTATTTTTTTTACCACATAAATTTTATTTTTAGTGTGATATTTATTAGTATCATTGCATAAAATATTTTAATTTTTTATTTATAATTATGACAACAGAACTTCAAAAAATTGTAGAATCAGCATGGTTAAATCACAATCTTTTAAAAGATAAAGTAACACAAGATGCTATTAGAAAGGTAATAGAACTATTAGATAAAGGTAAAATTCGTGTTGCCGAGCCAATTGAGAATGAATGGAAAATTAATGAATGGATAAAAAAAGCAGTTATTTTATATTTCCCTATTCAAAAGATGAAAGTTACAGAAATAGGTCCTTTTGAGTTTTATGACAAAATTAGTTTAAAAAAAGGTTATAAAGAGCAAGGTGTTCGTGTAGTCCCAAATGCTATTGCACGTTATGGCTCATATCTGGCAAAAGGAGTTATATTAATGTCTTCTTATGTTAATATTGGTGCTTATGTTGATAAAGGAACAATGGTTGATTCCTGGGTATTAGTAGGTTCGTGCGCTCAGATAGGCAAAAATGTGCATTTAAGTGTTGGCGTTGGAATAGGCGGCGTTCTTGAGCCGATTCAGGCATCACCGGTAATAATTGAAGATAATTGTTTTATAGGAGCAGGTTGTATGATTGTTGAAGGTGTAAAGATTGAAAAACAAGCTGTTCTTGGCGCAAATGTAGTGATTACAAAATCAACAAAGATAATAGATGTAACAAAAGAAAAACCAGTGGAATATAAAGGATTTGTTCCCAGTCGCTCGGTTGTGATACCGGGTTCAAAAACAAAAAAATTTCCTGCTGGCAATTATCAGGTTCCTTGTGCATTAATAATCGGTAAAAGAAAAGAATCTACTGATTTAAAGACCTCTTTGAATGATGCTTTAAGAGAGTATGATATTAGTGCTTAAATTTTTTAGGTTTTTTTATAAAAAACAAACACAGATAAAATTGTAATCAAATAAACCAATAACCGCAGTAGTAGTAGCAGCCGCAGCAGTATAGAATTTGTTATACCAAATCGTCCCGATGCAAAATCGGGATGAAAATAATATTGTCCCGATAAAAAATACGGGATTTACAATTACTCACTTTGTTCGTGAAATCGCTTCCGATAAATGAGGAATTTGCAATTCGCTAAGTTCTAAAATTTGTATTTTTTTTGACAGAATATTTTATATAAAACTTTTTTATTAATTTCTAATTGCTCTAATTATTCTAATTCACCTAAATAAATCCCAAATCCCAATTTCTAATGAACAATTACGCACATAAATTATGTGTGGGAAGAAATTGGGTAATTGGATATTGGCCATTTTTTAGGGCAATTATAATTTTTGTCTTTTATAAAATTTTATTTATTCTTACGTAACGCTATCTTACATCCGCCTTAGGCGGATTACTCAAACTTCCAATAACCCAATTGGGACTTGGTTCTTGAGATTTATTTAGAAATTAGGTCAATTTAATGTATTACTTAATTTTTTTTAGATAATTAGAATATCTTCATTGCTGATTGATAAAATAATTGTAGATTTTGGATATAAAAAAAGCCCTGAAATTTTCAGGGCTTTTTTTATAATAATTTATTTTTAAATGATTTTACTCAACAATCATCTTTTTAGTAACAGCATTTCCATTAGCTCTTACAGTATAAAAGTAAATACCGGAGTTTAGATTGTTGGCATTAATAGTAAAGGTATGTGTTCCTGCTCCAACATTTCCCTTTGATATTCCATAAACTTTTTGTCCCATAATGTTGTAAATTTCCAAACTTAATTTTGATGTATTAGAAAGAGTTACATTAATTGTAGCTGTTTCTTTAAATGGGTTTGGATATATTTGGGAAACAGAAAATACGTTAGAGTTAACTTCATTAATACCAATATTTGTACCTATATCTGTTTTTGCAACAGACAGATATATTATTTGATTATCGCCGTAAAGATCTTCGTCGCCTCTAACAGCAAGTCCTGGATTAGCATCTGCCTGATAGATAAGATATATGTTTTCATCAGTAATAGGTGCTACTGAAGGGAATACACATTCATCATATTCGTGCATGATACCTGCATTAAGATCTGAAAAATTACTCCAAGTAGCGCCGCCATCTTCTGATTTTCTTGCTATAAGATGTCTGTAACCTTGTACTCCATCATTAAGTGTTTCCATATAAGAGGCATAAACCAAAAAGATGTTACCATCAGCATCTATTGCAGCATTTGGCATACTTGTTAAAGATAAGTAATAAGCGCCAAATGGTAAAGCAGGCGATACAGCAGCAAGAAAATCAATAGTATCATTACCATCAATATCATATAAAAATCCTGGCAAAGTACCATTTGCATAAACAACATCAGGTGTAACATCTGTATATGTTGTCATTGACTCGTTCCAGTATCCCAAACCATCTATATAAGGGAAATAAGAAGTTGCGTCATCGTCAGCAACATCATTCATTACTCTCATTATTCCGAAAAATACATGAGCATCACCATTATTATCTAATGTAACAGAATGACCGCCATCGCATACATAAGGAGTGTCAAGTGTTAAAACAGCATCAGTCCACATTGGGTAAGGATGTTGAAAGATTACAGTTTTTGTCCATGTGTCGCCACCATCAGTAGATTTCATAAGAAACAGGTCTATCCAGTTATCACCAACTATAAAAGCGAGTGTATCGCCTTTGGATTCAGCCCAGTCATAGGTGTCTCCACCAAATCCAACATAATGTAAGCTATCCATTGCAGATAATACAACATTTTCAGGGTCCCATGTAACACCACCATCTGTTGACCTTGAATATACCAGTGCAAGTTCCTGTCCCTGATAAGTATAATGAGATCCTGTAGCTGCCTGATCAGTACAAGCTAAAATATGGATAATGTTATGAGTTGGTCCGCTTGTTGTCATTCTTGGCCATAACAGTGCAGTAGTTCCACCTGATGTAACAGGTCCTACAAGTTCTGATTCTGTCCATGTGCCAGTTCCTTTACTGGTGCGGATAGCAATATTTAGTCCTGTTGAGCCATTATGAGCAACAACGATTTCACCGTCAGCACCATAAGGAGCATAAGAAGGCCAGCCAGTTCTAACAGATTCTATTCTTTCAGTAGGCATAGCAGCCCAACTTGTCCCGTCAAAATAGTTATATCCTGTTCCTCTGTCAGCAAAACTTGGATCGCTTATTCCATAAGTCCATGTCCCTGCCATTGTGCCATCAGCATAGCGATAAAATCTGTTTTGCACAGAATTGTTTGTTTGTAAATCGTATCGTGTTGCTCCTATTTGTTCTTCATTTACAGCTTTGTTAGAATTAGATGAAACATAAGGATTTGCTGTAGTTTGAAAGTTGTTTGTTTCAGTAATTGTATTATGAATTGGACGTTTAAAAGAAATGTCTTTTAAAGATTTTTGGACTACAGCTCTTTGTTGAGAAAAAGCAAATAATCCTATTCCTAATGCCATAGTTAAAAGTAGAATTTTTTTCATTTTTTTTAGTTTTTTAGTTAAACAATTAATTAATTTATAATAATTTTTTGCAAATTTATAATAATAAATTTATATAAAAAATTTTTTTATATATTTTTTTAAAAATGTAAATTATATGTTTATAAAATTATTAAATTTATTCAATTAAAAAAGAAAAGAGCGAGAGGAGAAATTTTATTTTTCAGTATTTGTCTCATTTACAATATACATAGGTCTTTTTCTTACATTAGCAGCTATACGGCTGATATATTCTCCAATAATACCAATGCTGATAAGTTGAACTCCGCCTAAAAACAATACAGTAAGTATAGTGGAAGTCCATCCTTGAACATAGTTATGAAGAATAAATCTTGAATAAAGAGCATACAACATTATAAGGAATACTATTATTACTACGGTAAAGCCCAAGAATGTTGCAAATTTCAAAGGCGCATCAGAAAAAGATGTTATACCATCTAAAGCAAAACGTATCATTTTTTTATATGAATATCCTGTTTTACCTGTGTTTCGTTCATTTCTGTCATATTCTATATATCCTTGTTTAAATCCTGCCCAGGCAATTTGTCCTCTGATGTATTTATTTTGTTCATTCATTTGTTTTAATACATCTGCAATTTTTCTGTCTATAATTCTAAAATCTCCTGCATCAAGTGGTATATCTACAGAAGATACTTTTGACAATAAGCGATAAAACATTTTTGCAGTAAATTTTTTTATAAAAGAATCTCCTTTTCGTGTTTTTCTTTTAGCATAAACAACATTATAACCTTGTCCCATTTTTTTATACATATCTTCAATCAATTCAGGCGGATCTTGTAAGTCAGCATCAATAATTACAATTTTATCGCCTTTAGCATAATCCAATCCTGCTGTTAATGCTATTTGATGTCCGAAGTTTCTGCTAAAATCAATATAAATAACAGCATTATCATCTTTGGAAAGTTTTTTTATCTTTTCTAAGGACTTATCAATGCTTTTATCATTTATGAAAATAAATTCGTAAGATAAATTTAATTTTTTAACAACTTTACTAAGTCGTTCATAAAGAATGTTAATATTATTTTCTTCATTATATACTGCTATGACAACAGATAAATCCATATTTTAAGAATAATTAGTATTGCGTCAATTTAATTATGAAACATTTGTAGTGATAAAATAAATTGTTTCGTTGTGCTATTGTTAAATGGCTGAATGGTTGTTGGATAACAATTTAACAATTTTAACAATAAAACCATTATATTATAGTAGTAATAAAATACTCAAAATGTGCCCGTGCTAAGTATATTTATTCTTCATTATCAAAAAGATTGTTTTTATTATGTTGAGCTTCATATTTTTTACAATTTAGTTCAACATCAATTCTGTTCAAAGGTTCTTCAAAGTCCTTTTGTTCTATAATATTTAAAGATTTATCAGCATAAATTTTATTCATATATTTAGCCCATATAGGCAAAGAAGTATTTGCACCTTGTCCTAATGCAATGCTTCTAAAATGCACACTCCTGTCTTCACAACCAACCCATATACCTGTAGTAAGTTGTGGGATAATTCCTATAAACCAGCCATCGGAATTGTTTTGTGTTGTTCCTGTTTTACCTGCAATAGGATTTGTAAAATGATATTTATATCGCAGACGTATTCCTGTCCCGCTTTCTACAACACCTTTCATTAATCCAATCATAAGGTAAGCTGTTTTTTCGCTTATAGCTTCTTTTTGCTCTGGCATAAATGTTTCTATAATATTGCAGTGTTTATCTTCAATTTTTGTGATAAATATAGGTTTTATATAGATTCCTTTGTTTGCGAAAGTGCTCATAGCACCAACCATTTCATATACAGACAAGTCAGGTGTGCCAAGGCATATAGAAGGGACAGTGTCAATAGGAGCAGTAACGCCCATACTATGAACAATTTGGATTACAGCTTGGGGAGAATAACGTTTCATAAGAAAAGCAGAGATATAATTTACAGAATTTGCTAAAGCCCATTTTAAAGTAACCATTTCCCCTTCGTGTTTATGGTCAGAATTTTTTGGCACCCAGTCCGATTGTCCTGCTGGCATTTTAAAACTTACAGGCACATTAGGAACTTTACTGCAAGGAGTAAATTCTCCTTCCTGCATCGCAAGAGCATATAAGAATGGTTTAAAAGTTGAACCAACTTGTCGTCTTCCAACCTTTACATGGTCATATTTAAAATATTTATAATCAATGCCACCAACATAAGCTTTTACATAACCTGTATGAGGTTCTACTGACATTAATCCTGCCTGCAAAAAATATTTATAATATTTTATAGAATCCATTGGTGTGAGCACAGTATCTTTATCGCCTTTCCATGAAAAAACAGTCATTTTTACAGGAGTATCAAATATAATCTTGATAGAATCTTCAGGCACATTAGTTTTTTTTAAATTTCTATATCTATCAGAACGTTTCATCGCCTGATTCATAATATCATCAATTTCCTTTTTTGTCATTCTCCAGTCAAAAGGAGGATGTTTGTGTTTTCCTTCCCAATGTTTAAAAAAGAGTGGTTGCAAATTTTCTTTTATATACTCTAATACAGATTCTTCGGCATATTTTTGCATTCTTGAATCAATAGTAGTATATATTTTCAAGCCATCTTTATATAAATTATAAGGAGTGCCATCAGTTTTGTAATGTGTTTTACACCAATAGTTTAATTGTCCTCTTAAATATTCTCTAAAATATGTTGCCAGTCCTGTGTTTTGGTCTTGAATACGGTAATCAGACATATCAACAGGTATAGTTTTTAAAGAATCATACTGATTTTTAGTTAAATAATCATATCTCATCATTTGATGAAGCACTATATTTCTCCTTTTTAAAGCTTTTTTAGGATTTCTTACCGGGCTATACAAGCTGGGAGCTTTTAATATTCCTATTAATAATGCTGCTTCATCAACATTAAGATTATTTGGTGTTTTATTAAAAAAAGTTTTTGCTGCTGATTTTATTCCACAGGAATGACTGCCAAAATCAACAGTATTCAAATACATTGCTAAAATTTCTTCTTTAGTATAATTGCGTTCAAGTTTTACTGCTGTAATCCATTCTTTGAGTTTGGTAAAGATGATTTTAATTTTTGATTGTTTTTTTTGTCGTGGGAAAAGATTTTTTGCTAACTGTTGTGTTATTGTGCTTCCTCCGCCAGAACTCCTATTGCCAAAAATTATATTTTTAAAGATAACTCTTGTTATACCTCTGATATCTACGCCGGAATGTTTTGTAAATCTAATATCTTCGGTAGCAATCAATGCATTTATTACATTAGGAGATAACTCATCATAATGTATATTGGAGCGGTTTTCTATATAATATTTGCCTAAGAGCACACTATCGGCAGAATAAACCTCAGAAGCCAGGTTGGATTTTGGATTTTCTAATTCTTCAAACGAAGGCATAAATCCCAACAAACCTGTTGATATTAAAACAAATAATAGAATTAATAAACCAAATCCAAAAAAATAAAAAAACCATATATTTCTAACGATTTTCTTGTGATTATTTTTTATTTCCCTTTTTTTTGTCATATTTATTATTGTCTTTCAATTCTAATACCTAAATCAACAATTCCCAAGAGATTTTTTTTTCTCATTCCTTGTTCAAATTCAAAAGAATAATTGCCTTTTTGAAGAAATTTTATTCCTTTTTTTAATAATATTCTATTATATTTTATATCTCCCAATCCATTTCCCAACCATTTGCCATCAGGATTGGCAAGCATACACTCAACAGTATCTCTTACTTTGTTACCATCAGGGAATATTGTGTTTATAAATAAAAAAATATTACTATACTGGTAATTTCCTGAATTTCTTATATTTATATAAAAGTTATGCAACAAAACTGTATCAGATATTTCTACATTAAAATTTACAATATCTTTTTGGTTCCAAATACCTTTATCAATTTTTTTGTTTTGTTCATATATCATTTTATTATCGCATGAGAACAATAATATCAAAAAAGAAAATAGAAACAGATATTTTGTTTTAAAAATTTTAACGGACATTTTTTCCTTTATTTTTATTTATCTAAAATATAGATTTTTATAATATTTCAAAAGTAATTTCAGGTTCTTTTTTTTCTGCAAAAGATTCTAAATCGTCGGGCTTTATTCCTTTTGAATTAAGTTTGATAATATCTTTTACTTTATCAATATAAATAGGTATAAGATTAGAAGTGTCATCAATATAAGCGAGCCACATTTCTCTTTTTAAAATATCTGTTTTTTTAATAATAGCTTCACCTTTTTTTGTTTTTAAGATTGTATCTGCTTTAGGAAAATCTTTCATTGTATCTAAGTAGCATTTATATTCATAATTCATACAGCATTTAAGTTTACCACATTGACCTGTCAGTTTTTGTGGACTTAAAGAAAGTTGTTGACAACGGGCAGTATTTATTGATACTGATTTAAAATTTGTGAGCCATGTTGAACAACATAATTCTCTTCCACATGAACCAATACCTCCGAGCTGAGCTGTTTCCTGACGATAACCTATCTGTTTCATCTCTACACGGACCATAAAAGTTTCAGATAATATTGTTACTAACTTTCTAAAATCTATCCGTTCATCTGAAGTATAATAAAAAATAGCTTTTGTCTTATCTGCCTGATATTCAACATCATCAATTTTCATTTTAAGATTAAGGTCTTCTGTGATTTTTCTTGCTTTAAACATTGTTGGTTCTTCAAGATTAATAACGGAATTCCATTTTTCAACATCAGAAAGTCTTGTTTTTCTGTATATTTTTTTTATTTCTTCAGAAGCAGGATTGATATTTAATTTTTTCATCTTAATCCTTACAAGTTCACCCATCATTGTTACGATGCCAATATCATGTCCCGGAGATATTTCAACAGCTACCGTATCTCCAACACAAAGTTTTATGTTATTAATATTTTTATAAATTTTTTTTCTGTTATGTTTAAACCTTACCTCAACAAAATCAAATGCTTTTTGAGTTTTAGGCATTTCTATATCTTTTAACCAGTCATTAATTTCAAGTTTGCTACATATATGCTTAGGAATAGGATTTTCTTCATCCTTACTTATAAAACATCCTCTTGATATAAAATTATCTTCATTAGATTTCATCTGTTTATATTTTTGTATCTAATTCATTTTCAGTTACTTCGGGCTATTAGCTATTAGCATTTAGCTTTTAGCTTTTGTTGTTTAATCTTTATACTCATAACTAATAATTCATAATTATAATTATTCCCTTACTTTAATAAGTCCAGTACAAGTGTGTGTCTTTTTTAATTTATAATTTTTAATTATCCAGTCATGGATGTTTCATGTGTTTATATTTTTGTAATTGGTTGATATTTAATTTTTTATATTGTCATTAGTTGTCGTTAACCATATAGCAAATTAGCAATAAAGCATTTTTTTATCATTATAATAATCTGATTTTATTTAATGAAATATCATCATTACTCCTACGCTGGCAGCTAATCCTATAATACCTCCTTTTATTGCATTTTTTGTTTTTTTGTGCTTAGCATAGGAATGATAGCCATTAACAAAATATTGATTATTAATCAAGTCCGTATTAATTAAATATTTTTTTTTGATTTTAGGATTTTTTGAGCTAACAATAATTGTATATAAAGCAGGAACAGGTAATCCCCAAAAATCTAAAAATACAATTCCTGCTATACCACTTACTATACCACCTGTTGTTGATAAAGGAGATTTATAAAATTTCATAGCTTGTTGTTCGCCTAATATATATTTTTTCATCTGTTCAACTGTAAAATCATCTCCTATAGCAGTATCTTGCTTATAATATATCAAATTAAAGCCGTTTTTACGTTTAACTGAAAAAATTTCGTCTTTATCAATAACATCAATTTTTTTCTTTCTAAAAGTATTAAAATAAATGGTCTCATCGTCCATAGCAAATATTTTTCCATTTAATACTCTGCCATTTAAAAGTAATAATGTGTCTTGTGAAAATGATTCAAAATATATAAACAGGAATGTAAAAATTATAAATATCTTGTTTTTCATCATTTTTTGTAATCTAAATCAAAATGTTTTTGTTAAATATATAATCAAAAATAATATTTTTTACAAACTTACATAAAAAAAATTTATTATATACAGACAATAAAAAAAATTATCACTATTCAGCTTATAAAAAATCTAATATAATTACAATATATCAGGATTAATTCAATTATTCTGTTAAGGGTTTATCTACGGAATTAATAATTTTTTGATACTAAATAAATACATATATTTTAAATATCTTTATCTTTGCTGAAAAATTTTTACCAAAAAAGATACAAAAAAATAATTTTAAACTTTATTTATAATGACAGATAATAGCTTTATATTAAGAAATAAAGGTCCTAGGGATAGTGAAGTAAAACAAATGCTTAAAAAAATGGGATTGTCATCATTAGATGCTTTAATAAAAGAAACAATACCATCTTCTATTCGTCTATATAAACCATTAGATTTGCCCGAAAGTATTAGTGAGTATGAATTTTCTAAAAAAATAAAAAATATTGCTTCAAAAAATAAGGTCTATAAATCTTATATAGGAATGGGATATTATGATACTGCTACGCCTGCTGTAATTATTAGAAATATATTAGAAAATCCAACATGGTACACATCTTATACTCCATATCAATCTGAAATATCACAAGGCAGATTAGAAGCATTATTAGATTTTCAAACAGCGATTATAGATTTAACAGGTATGGAGATAGCAACGAATTCTTTATTAGACGAAGCCACTGCAGCAGCAGAATCAATGATAATGATGCATAACTTACGTTCGCGAAAAGATGTGCAGGCAGGAAAAAATGTTTTATTTGTAGATGAAAATATATTTCCACAAACTATAGATGTTATTAAAACCCGTTCAAATCCATTAGAAATAAAACTCGTTACAGGAAAATTTAATGAATTTGAATTTAATGAGAAGACATTTGGCGCTATAGTTCAATATCCTGCTGCTAACGGAGAGATAAAAGATTATTCAGAATTTGTTAATAAAG
>CAZZDX010000094.1:0-10556 GCA_964653185.1 uncultured Bacteroidales bacterium | reverse complement strand
TATGACCAACGGGGTAAATACGGAGTTATTAATATTTTTCCCCTTTGGGGAAATTATCTTTAATAAAAGAAAATGTTTTCCAAATAATTACTTTTTAATAACTCTAAATATAAAATGAGTAGTTTTATTTTGATATATTATATAATCACTTGATATTCTAATTGTTATCAGGCAACTGCCTGATTAGTTTTTGTTTCTCCAAATTTTTAAGATGTCTATAATTAAGCTAAAAAATCAATAGTTTGTAATATAATCATGTGTTTATTGTATTTTGAATTAGTTTATTTTTAACAAGATAAAAGCATGCACTAATGGTGATTTATCTCTGATTTTTAAAATATCAGACCAAATATCTTCTGCAAGTATTTTTTTCATAGTATTAATCCTTATTGTTTAAATATAATTTTTTGACAAATATATAAAATTATTTTAATCCGCCTTATGCGAAATAACGGTTGAGTATTAGATATGGAAGCATTTAAAATATTGATAGTAAGCAGATACAAAAACAACGGAAATTTACACACACATAAGTACAATAAAGTATAAAAAATGTTATGAGTCCCATAGACGATTTAATTATTAAAAAATAATTTGTATTTTTGTTTCATTGTTTAACCTAAAATTTATAATACAATAAAAAAAATTATTGCAACTGATGCAAAATTCAGCTTATCACTTTTAATAAATATTTAATTTTAATTAAAAAATAGTTTTATATTAAAATTTTTTTGTATTTTTGAATTTCGCATAAAACACTATTACGTTATGCACAAGGCAACAGACAAACATTATAATAAAAATTTATTAACTTAAAATAAAAAAATCATGAAACACCCATGAGCTAACGCACACACACTTGTGCTGAACTTGTTGAAGTAAGGGGATGATTATATAACGAAACTTGAAATTTGAAACTTGAACTTAGCGAACTTAACGAAGTGATCTCATGAGCGAAGCGAATAACCGATATCACGCTTGCCCCGTAGGTAGAGCGAAGCGATATCCTTTGGGGAACACCTTTAAAATATAATTATTGTGAGTAAATTAGGAAAAAACTTTCTATATACACCAAAATTTCTAATTTCCAATTTCTAATTTCTGATTACGGATTTTTCTAAAAAACATAAGTAATTGAAAATGAACTAAATACAAAAATATAAATATATGAAAAGAGTTAACGTATTATTTTTAAGTGCCATTATCGCAGGAATATTTATTACATCCTGTAACACAAGAACTGAAATGGTTATGGATACTCAAATGGGTGAAGCCCTTGTTAAACAACTGTGGGATGATTTATCAACAGCCGACACTGCAGCTATAAGTTTGTTTATGGCTAATGGCTTTCAGTCAGTTCATGGATATGGAGCTATTAATAATGAACAGGAAATTCAACTGATTAGCGGGTTGTCAATTAACAGCTACTCAATTAATGACCTTATATGTACGCAGAATGGTAATGTAATTATTGCAACCTATATGGTTTCTGTTGAAGAAACCATTGAAGGCGAGCGATTGTCCAAGAACCCTGCTGCCCGCATGAGCGTATTTGTTAAAAATGATGGCAAATGGCAATTTCTTGCCCACGCAAATCTAAAGACTCTGAAGACCAACAGTAAATGATGAATGGCTTGGATCCATTTAGGGGAACAGCGAACGAATGCCTTTAGCTTTGCTCCTGAAACAGTAAAGAGATTTCTTTGGGATTGCTTCGTATGTCATTGAAATCTATTAATATGCCTATAAATCAACGCCAGTAGTGGCGCATTAGGAGCGAAGTTATAAATAAGTGGAGTTAAATCATAAAAGCCCTGTGCATAACAAAAAATATAGTGCATTTGGCAGATAGAGTATAAAATGAAAATATTAGTAATAAGTATAATTAGTCATAGTTTGAAAATTAAGCGTTTCAAAACGCCCAACGCCTCATATACTAAACGTTAGGCACAAGCAGGAAAAACGAACAAGAATGATAAATTTGCTACAAGAAAATATTGAAATGAAAAGCCACCGCACAAATAACACATTTGGTTTTTTGCTGACACACAGGCAAACTCAAAAAAAAAACAAAAGAGCAATTTTTTGCCAATGCTCGGACAGAATTAGCAGCAGAAGACGTACTTTTAGAAATTGAATTTAAAGGATAGAAATTAATATATGGCTAAAAAGATTATAAAGGATAAAGCAATAGAAGAAACACTTTGGCAATCGTGTGACAAATTGAGAGGTTCGGTAGAGCCAGCAGAATACAAACACGTTGTACTTGGACTAATCTTCCTAAAATTTGCAAGTGATAAATTTGAAGAACGCAGAAAAGAACTGATTGCTGAAGGCAAAGAGAAATATGTGGAAATGAAAGATTTCTACACTATGAAAAATGTGTTCTTTTTGGATGAAATTTCTCGTTGGAGTTATATCATTAAAAATGCAAAGCAAAATGATATTTCTCTAAAAATTGATACCGCCTTAAACACAATTGAGAAAAACAACCCTGCTTTAAAAGGTGCATTACCCGATAATTACTTTTCTCGCTTAGCATTAGACAAAACAAAACTTGCATCGCTTTTAGACACAATCAATGACATTGATACGCTAAAAGACAACGGACAAGATGTTATTGGACGTGTATATGAGTATTTCTTAGGAAAGTTTGCATTAAAGGAAAGTAGCGGAAAAGGTAAAGGAGAATTCTACACACCAAAAACGATTGTAAATCTGATTGCAGAATTAATTGAACCTTACAAAGGAATTATTTATGACCCTTGCTGCGGAACTGGTGGAATGTTTGTGCAATCCATAAAGTTTATTGAAAGCCACCAAGGAACAAAAAAAGAGGTTTCAATTTACGGACAAGAAAATACGCCAACAACATACAAATTAGCCAAAATGAATTTGGCAATTAGAGGAATTTCGGCAAACCTTGGCGAAAAGCACGCAGATACTTTTGCAAACGACCAACACAAAGATTTAAAAGCCGATTACATAATGGCTAACCCTCCCTTTAATTTAAAGGACTGGAGAGGCGAAAAGGAATTGTTAGACGACCCAAGATGGAGCGGTTACGATGTACCACCAAAAAGCAATGCTAACTATGGTTGGATTTTGAATATGGTTTCAAAACTATCTGAAAATGGTGTTGCAGGTTTTATCCTTGCTAATGGTGCTTTATCTGGTGGTGGTGAAGAATATAAAATTCGTAGAAAACTAATTAAAAACGATTTAGTTGAAGCCATAATCATTATTCCAAGAAATACTTTTTACACTACAGACATTAGTGTGACGCTTTGGATTCTAAACAAAAACAAAAAAGAAAGAACAGTTACCAAAAACGACCAAAGGCGAAACTACCGAAACCGTGATAAAAAAATCCTTTTTATGGATTTAAGACGTTGGGGAAGTGAATACGAAAAGAAATTTGTAGAACTAACTCAGCAGGACATTGAAAAAGTTGCTTTAAATTATCACAATTGGCAACAAGCCGATTTTGAAAGCACTTATAAAGATGTTCCTGAATATTGCAAATCTGCAAAATATAAAGATTTGCAAGCAAACAACTTTTCTCTAGTACCAAGCAAATACATTGAGTTTGTTGATAAGGATAGCGGAATTGATTTTGATACCGAAATGAAACGTATTCAAAAAGATTTCACAACGCTATTGCAAGAAGAAAAAGATTCCCAAAACCAATTGATTAACGCTTTTAAAATTTTGGGTTATGAGTTATAAACGTTTAGGCAATTACATACGATTAGTAGATAACCGAAACGAAGATTTAGCGGTTACAAATCTTCTGGGAATTAACATTACAAAAAACTTTATGCCTTCTGTTGCCAATGTTTCAGGAACAGATTTATCAAAATACAAAATCATTCAAAAAGGGCAATTTGCATATAGTGCTATGCAAGTTGGTAGAGATGAAACTATTCGACTTGCACTTTATACAAATGATGAACCTGCAATTATTTCACCTGCATATTTAGTCATTGAAAGCAAAGATGAGAATGAATTAATTCCCGAATATATGATGATGTGGTTTCAAAGACCAGAATCAGACAGATACGGATGGTTTATAAGTGACAGTAGCGTTAGAGCAAGTTTAGAGTGGGAACGGTTTTGTGAAATTGAAATACCAATCCCAAATATAGACGAACAAAAAAAATATGTAGCACTTTATAAAGGTTTGCTTAACAACCAAAAAGTGTATGAAAATAGTTTGTATGATTTGCAGTTGATTTGTGATACTTATATTGAAGATTTGATAAAAAAGGAAGAACCAAAATTGTTGGGAGAATACATTGAAAAGACGATAGATAAAAATACAGATGATTCAATTAAAGAATTAATTGGGATAAGTGAAAGGAAAGAATTTAGAATACCAAGTGGAAAGGTTAATAGAAATAATTTAACAAATCACTTAATTGTAAGAAGAAATGAATTTGGTTATATACCTAGAATGAATACATTTAAACCTCTTGCAATAGCTTTATCGCACTTTGATTATCCTGTTCTTATTTCAGCTTCTTATATTTCCTTTAAAGTAATCAAGCCTAATGATTTATTGCCTGAATTTTTATTTATGTTTTTTAAGCGAACAGAGTTCGATAGATATGCCTATTTTAATGCATGGAGTAGTACACGAGAAACATTCGATTGGAATAACATGTGTGAAGTTAAACTTCCAATTCCTGATATAAAAGTACAAGAAGCTATAGTAACCATTTATCATACTTTAGAAACTCGTAAACGAATAAATGAGAAGTTGAAAGATAGTATTAAACCTCTTTGCCCTGTTTTGATGCGGGGGGTTGTGGAGGAAATGGAAAAAGAACTTATAGTATAATGAGAGAAGAACTAGACCAAATTAATAAATTAAATGAATTTCAACTTGTTGAATATTTTCAAGATGGTATAGTGGCTCGTGCAACAGGGAGTGATTTTGACAATCAATTATATACAACAGTAAGAACTAAACTCATTGGTAATAAAACCTTAGAAAAATTATTGCCCGATTGGGTTAAAACTAAAAGAACCATTGACCAATTTTGGACTTTTATTAAAGGCAGATTTAGTACTTACCAAGAACGCAGACAGTTTTTGTGGGAAGAATTTGCCCCTGTCTTAAATTATTTAGAAACCAAATCTACATCGCCTTTAGAAGAAAGTATTGTTTTTGATGAGGCACATATTCATTCTCAATGGCAAAAAGCTCTTGAACGCAAGCAAACAGAACCGGAAGGAGCAATAACATCTGCTCGCACATTGATAGAAAGTATTTTGAAATATATTTTAGATGAACAGGGGATACAATATAATGACGGAGCTGAATTACCAGATTTATACAAGGAAGTTGCAAAATCATTAAACTTAGCACCAGAGCAACATCAAGAACAAATATTTAAACAGATACTTGGTGGTACAAGTGGTATAATAAGTGGTCTTGGTGCATTAAGAAATAAACTTGGAGACGCACACGGTAAAAGTAAAAAAAGTGTAAAACCGTTAGAAAGACATAGTGAACTTGCTGTGAATTTAGCCGGTTCAATGGCTATTTTCTTATTCAAAACTTTTAAGAAATCAAAAAATCAATGAAAAACAACCAACTCATAATATATCAAACCGAAGACGGAAAAGTCAAAATAGAAACCCATTTTGAGAATGAGACTGTATGGCTTAACATAGACCAAATAGCAGAACTATTTCAAAAATCACGTTCTACTATCAATGAGCATATTCTTAATATTTATAAAGAACAAGAGCTTGAACAAGAGCTTTCGATGAGAAAAATCGGAATTTCCGATTTTTCTACCAAGCCTACTAATTTTTACAATCTTGATGTAGTTATTTCGGTTGGTTACAGAGTGAAATCTCACAGAGGTGTACATTTTAGAAAATGGGCAACAGCACTTATCAAAGAGTATCTGATAAAAGGCTTTGCAATGAACGATGAACTGCTAAAAGAAGCAGGAGGCGGAAACTACTTTGATGAGTTATTGGCTCGTATTCGTGATATTCGTTCATCAGAAAAAGTGTTTTGGCGTAAGGTTTTAGATGTGTATGCCACAAGTATAGACTACGACCCAAAAACAGAACAATCGGTAATGGTATTTAAAACCATACAAAACAAAATGCACTGGGCAAGTCACGGAGAAACAGCAGCCGAAACTGTTTATAAAAGAGTAGATTCAACAAAAGAACATATTGGACTAACTAACTTTAAAGGTGAAATTCCAACAAAAAAAGAAGTTGAGATTGCTAAAAATTATCTTGCAGAAGATGAATTAAATATCCTGAACCGAATGGTAACGGCATTTTTAGAAATTGCAGAAATTCAAGCATTAGACCGTACACCAATGTATATGGCTGATTGGATTAAGCAGTTAGATACTTTTTTGAAGATGACCAATAAAGATATTTTGCAACATTCAGGAACTATCAGTCATCAAAAAGCAATTGAAAAAGCTCACAGCGAATATGAAATTTATAAAGAGAAAATAAAGAATAGAATCACACAAGTTGAAAAGGATTTTATAAAGCAAATAGAAAATAAAACGAAAGAACTTAATGGTTAATTGTTAATGGTTAATGGTAAATTATTATGAGAGAAAATATTATAAAGAATAAGAGTTTTGCTTTTGCGATTAGGATTGTAAAACTGTACCAGTTTTTAACTGATAATAAAAAAGAATATATTTTATCGAAACAATTATTACGAAGTGGAACAAGTGTTGGAGCTATGGTTCGAGAATCAGAACACGCTGAATCTAAGGCAGATTTTAAACATAAAATGGCAATTGCCCAAAAGGAAATTAACGAAACTCTATACTGGTTAGAACTATTAAAAGAAACTGATTATTTGTCAAATGAACAATTTGAAAGCATCAATAAAGATGCGGTTGAAATAATTAAATTGCTTACAAGCATCATAAAGTCAACAAAAGCCAACATTAACAATTGATAATTAACCATTAACAATTATGAATAAATTTACTGAAGCAAAATTAGAGCAGGCTTTTATTGAACTTTTAGAAAATGAAGATTTTCCACATTTCTTGGGTAATACTATTTCCCGAGCAGATGATGAAGTTTTGATAGAGGAAGATTTAAAAAACTATTTGCTCAATCGCTATAAAAAAGAACAACTTACAGAAATAGAAGCCCAATCTATAATTCTTCAACTAAAAACCCTTTCTTCTGCTGACCTTTACGAGAGCAATAAAAGAATAATGCGTTTGCTGGCTGATGGTTTCATCCTAAAAAGAGAAGACAGACAACAAAAAGATATTCATATTGAACTAATTGATTATACAGGCATAGATGCTCAGCATAAAAGTAAACATTTAGATAAAATTGTTTCTGAACCAAAAATAAAATATGGTGCTGATAATAACATTTACAAATTTGTAAATCAGCTTGAAATTGTAGGTACAGAAAGACGCATTCCTGATGGTATTATTTATATTAATGGTTTGCCGGTTGTAGTTTTTGAATTTAAATCTGCAATTCGAGAAAATGCAACAATATATGATGCTTACAAGCAATTGACAATACGATACAAAAGAGATATTCCAGAACTGTTTAAGTATAATGCTTTTTGTGTTATAAGTGACGGAGTGAACAATAAAGCAGGTTCTTTTTTTGCACCTTATGAGTTTTATTATGCTTGGCGTAGGATTGCAGGTTTAGCAAAAGATGTAGATGGTATTGATAGTATGTTTACCCTTGTTCAAGGTATGTTAAACCAAACTAGATTACGAGATATTATCCAAAATTTTATATACTTACCAGATACTTCAAAGATTGACGAAAAAATAGTTTGTCGATATCCCCAATATTATGCAGCTCGTACTTTATTCGAGAATATTAAGAAAGCTGAAAAGCCAAATGGAGATGGAAAAGGTGGGACATATTTTGGAGCCACGGGAAGTGGTAAAAGTTTTGCAATGTTATATCTCACTCGCCTTCTAATGAAAAGTGAGCATTTTGAAAGCCCAACAATTGTACTTATAACAGACAGAACAGATTTAGACGACCAACTTTCAGGGCAATTTACTAATGCCAAAAATTTCATAGGGGATAATAATGTAACAAGTGTTGAAAGCAGAGATGAATTAAGAACTTTACTTCAAGGCAGAAAGAGTGGTGGTGTATTCTTAACAACTATACACAAATTTACTGAAGACACAAAACTGCTTACCAAAAGAACAAATGTTATCTGCATTTCAGATGAAGCCCATAGAAGTCAGGTAAATTTAGACCAAAAGATAAAAGTAACTTCTAAGGGAGTGAAAAAAACTTTTGGTTTTGCTAAATATTTACACGATTCTCTCCCTAATGCAACTTTTGTAGGGTTTACAGGAACACCAATAGATGCCACTTTAGATGTATTTGGTAAAGTAGTTGATGCTTACACAATGACAGAATCGGTAAGAGACGAAATTACTGTAAGAATAGTTTATGAAGGTAGAGCCGCAAAAGTTGTTTTACATAATAGCGAATTAGAGAAAATTGAAAAGTACTACGAAGAAGCAGCGGAAGAATGTGCTAACGAATATCAAATAGAAGAAAGTAAAAAGGCAACTGCCACAATGAATTCTATTCTTGGCGACCCAGACCGATTACAAAAATTAGCAGAAGATTTTGTAAAGCATTATGACAACAGAGTTTCGGAAGGTGCTACAGTAATAGGAAAAGCAATGTTCGTTTGTAGTAGTCGTGAAATTGCTTATGATTTTTATAATAATATAATTGCACTTAGACCAGAATGGGCAAAAGTTAAAGTTGCAGAAAAAGGAGTAGAACTTACCGATAAAGACAAAAGGGAAATCAAACCAATGGAGCGTATCAAAATGATAATGACCAGAGGAAAAGACGACCCAAAAGAGATGTACGATTTATTAGGAACAAAAGAATATCGTAAAGAATTAGACAGGCAGTTTAAAAACGAAAAATCTAATTTCAAAATAGCTATTGTGGTTGATATGTGGCTAACAGGTTTTGATGTGCCATTTTTAGATTCTATCTATATAGACAAACCAATCAGGCAACATAATCTAATACAAACAATTTCTCGAGTTAACAGAAAGTTCAAAGGAAAAAACAAAGGATTAGTTGTTGACTACATCGGAATTAAAAAGCAAATGAATCTTGCTTTAGCCAAATATAATAAAGGAGAAAGTGAAAACTTTGAAGACATTCAAGAATCTTTAGTTATAGTTAGAAATCATTTAGACCTTTTAGCAAAAGTCTTTCATAAGTTTGATAGTACAAAATATTTTAGAGGTTCAGCATTAGAACAGTTGAATACTTTAAATATGGCTGCGGAATATGCCCAATTAACCAAAGAATTGGAAACTCGTTTTATGGGCTTAGTAAAACGCCTAAAAGCAGCTTATGATATTTGTGCAGGAAGTGAACAATTGACACAAGAAGAAAGAGATTTAACACACTTTTATCTAGCTGTTAGGTCTATCGTATTTAAACTCACGAAAGGAAATGCACCTGATACAGCACAAATGAACGCCAAAGTACGAGAAATGATTAAAGATGCTTTGGAAAGTGATGGTGTTCAGGAAATCTTTAAGCTTGGTGATGAAACAGAGTCCGAACAAGATATCTTTGATGAAGATTATTTGGCGAAAATTGACAAAATAAAACTACCAAATACTAAAATAAAGTTACTTCAACAACTTTTGGCAAAAGTCATAGGAGAAATTAAAAAAGTCAATAAGGTAAAAGGAATTGATTTTACTAAGAAAATGCAATCTTTGGTTGAACGTTACAATGAAAGAAAAGAAGATGATGTATTGCGTAGTGAAGTTTATGAAGAAATGGCAGAACACTTGACCAATTTAATTTGGGAAGTTCAAAAAGAGTTTACTGCTGGAGATGAGTTAGGAATTGACTTTGAAGAAAAAGCCTTTTACGACATTCTGAAAGATTTGTGCATAAAGTATGATTTCAAATTTCCTGAAGATAAACTCATTGAATTAGCCAAAGCAGTAAAGGACTTAGTAGATTCACAAGCAAAATTCCCCGACTGGAACAAACGAGAAGACATTAAATCTGCTCTTAAAGTTGGACTAATTTTATTATTGGATGAACACGGTTATCCACCTGTAGAAAGAGATGAAGTCTATGTTGAGATATTTGAACAAGCAGAGAATTTTAAAAAGAATAGACAATGAAAGCCACCGCAAAAGCCATACACATTTGCAATTCGTACGAGTCACTGCTTGACCAAAAATTGCAAAAGAGTATGTCTTGCCAACGCTGAAAGACAGACAGGAAGTAGAAAGCACGAAAGCACAACAAAGTGTATAAGTCATTGGGCAGCAGGTGGTTAAATTGACATTTATGAATATTAATAAACAGCGTAGTAAATTGAAAGTTTGATGTTTCAAAATGCCAAACTTTTCATATTGCCACGGTCAGAATGTCTAAAAACCAATAAAAAAGCAAAATAAATTTGCTCGTAAAAATATAACTCATTGAGTATCAGTATAATCAGGCGACTGCCTGAATGTTTTAATAAAAATTTAATGATTTTGGGTTTT
>CAZZDX010000093.1:0-10633 GCA_964653185.1 uncultured Bacteroidales bacterium | reverse complement strand
AATGACAGTGAAGTCAAATGACCACAAATGACAGTGAGCAAAGCGAACAAATGACGGCAAAGCCAAATGACCATAAATGACAGTGAGCAAAGCGAACAAATGACGGCGAAGCCAAATGACACAAAGTAAATGACATAGAATGTAATTTAATAAATTTTAAATAAGATGAGTTTATATAAAAGTTCAGTAAAAAAACCTATTACAACGTTAATGATATTTATTGGTATTGTAATACTGGGAATTTATTCACTTATAAATGTTCCAATTGACTTTTTACCTGATATAGAATATCCTGCAATAACGGTCTTTACTGTTTATCAAGGAGCAGGTGCATCAGATATTGAAGAAAATGTTACAAAAAAATTAGAAAATGCATTAAATACTGTTAGTAATATTAAAGATATAGAATCAGAATCAAGAGATAACTTATCAGTTGTAACACTTATATTTGAATGGGGAACAAATCTTGACGAAGCTGCAAATGATATAAGGGATGCAATAGGATTAGTTGATAAAGCTTTACCGGAAGATGCAGAAAAACCTATAATTTTTAAATTCAGCTCAAGCATGATGCCTATTGAGATGCTTTCAGTTACAGCTGATGAGAGCTATGAGGCATTAACAAATATTATTGATGAAAAAATTGTATCTCCTTTAAATAGAATTGATGGTATTGGTTCAGTGTCTATATTAGGTGGACCCAAAAGAGCTGTTCTCGTTAATATTGACCCGCGAAAATTGGAAGCTTATAAAATTAGCATTGAACAAATTGCACAAACAATTAAATCTGAAAACTTTAATCTTCCTTCAGGAAATCTTGAAATGGGAGATATTGATTATCCTTTAAGAGTTACCGGTGAATTTCAAACAAGTGCTCAGATAAAAAATATTGTTATTGGTGAAAGAAATAATAAAACTGTTTATTTAAAAGATATTGCTACTGTTAGCGACACTATTAAAAAGCTTACTACTTTTGAAACAATAAATGGCAAAAAAGGTATTCGTTTAATGATACAAAAACAGTCAGGTGCTAATACAGTTCAAATAGCCAAAGAAGTAAATAAAAAACTTGAAATACTAAAACAAAAACTCCCTCCGGATATTAAGATTGATACAATTTTTGACAGCTCTGATTTTATTGTTAAATCAATAAATAATCTTTCTACAACTTTACTGTTCGCCGGTATTTTTGTTATTTTGATTGTATTATTTTTTCTCGGACAATGGAGAGCAACATTTATCATAATTTTAACAATACCTATTTCATTAATTGTTGCATTTATTTATTTAAATATATCAGGGAATAGTATAAATATTATTTCTTTATCTTCATTGTCAATAGCAATAGGAATGGTGGTTGACGATGCGATAGTTGTTCTTGAAAACATAACAAGACATATTGAACGGGGCAGCACACCTCGCGAATCTGCAATATATGGCACAAACGAAGTAGGTCTTGCTGTTGTTGTAACCACTCTTACTGTTGTTGCTGTATTTTTTCCTTTGACATTTGTCGGAGGAATGACCGGCATTTTGTTCAAACAATTAGGTATGATAGTTACAATTACAGTAACTGTCTCAACAATTACAGCACTTTCGTTAACACCTATGTTATCATCAAAATTATTAAAATTAAAACTACCCAAAAAGGATTCTTTTGAAGAGAAATTTTCAAATTGGCATAAAAAATCGTTAAATAAACTTGATAATTTTTACCAAAAAATTTTATCATGGTCAGTAAGACATAAGACGACCGTTATAATAACTGCAATTTCAATTTTTATATTGAGTTTATCACTAATACCTTTAACAGGAACTGAATTTATGCCAGCATCTGATAATTCTCAAATTTCAGCAAGCATTGAATTAGCTACAGGAATTAAACTTGATGAAACAAAAAAAATTGCTCAAAAAATTGAAAAAATAATTCATGAAAAATATCCTGAAGTAAAGCTTATATCAATAAGTGCAGGTTCTGGCGAAGGTAGTGGTATTGTTGCTGTGTTTCAAAAAACAGGTTCCTTTATAATAAATTATAGATTCCGTTTATCAAGTGAAACTGAAAGAAAAAGAAGTGTTTTTGAAATATCTGACCTGTTTAGACAGGACTTAGATAAAATACCTGAAATAGCATCGTATAGCGTAGAAGGAGGCGAAGGCAGTACAGGTGGTGAAAATAATCTAGAAGTTGAAATTTTCGGTTATAATTTTAATGAGACAAGCCAAATTGCCGAAGAACTTGCTCAAGGCATGAAAAAAATTAAAGGCACTCGTGATATTGTAATAAGCAGAGATAAAGAGAAACCGGAACTTCAAATTATCTTTGACAGAGACAAACTTGCTTCTCTTGGATTAAATACTTATACCGTAGCCAATGCAGTGCGTAATAGAATTAATGGTTTGGTTGCAACAAAATATCGTGAAGAGGGTGATGAATATGACGTAATTATTAAATATGCTGATGAATTTAAAGGTTCAATTTCTGATATTGAAAATATAAATATTATCAACAGTCAGGGTAAAATGATTAAAATAAAAGAAATTGGTAGAATAAAACAATTTTATTCACCACCAAATATTGAGAGAAAAAATAAAGAAAGAGTAGTAAAAGTATCAGCTACGCTTCATGGAAATGATTTGGGAACAGCAACAAAAAAAATAAAACAACAAATTGCACAAATGAATGTTCATTCTGATATTGATTTTGAAATAGGAGGAAGTGCAAAAGACATGCAAGATTCATTTCGTGATTTAAAAATATTGTTAATTTTAATTATATTACTTGTTTACATAGTAATGGCATCTCAATTTGAATCTTTCAGAGAGCCGTTTATTATTATGTTATCAATACCATTTTCGTTTACAGGCGTGTTTTTAGCTCTTGTAATCACAGGAACAACATTGAACGTTATTTCTATGATTGGTGCAATTATGCTTGTTGGTATTGTTGTTAAAAACGCCATTGTAATGGTTGACTATACAAATTTGATGAGAGATAGAGGATATTCAATTATTCAATCGGTTTTAATTTCCGGAAAATCCCGTCTGCGTCCTGTATTAATGACAACGTTAACAACTCTTCTTGCTATGGTTCCCTTAGCAATTAGTCATGGCGAAGGTGCTGAAACGTGGAGACCTATGGGTATAGCCATTATTGGGGGATTAACTTTCTCAACGTTAATTACTCTTATCTTTGTTCCTGTTGTTTACAGCGTATTTGGTGCAGCACGAGTAAAAAAGACAAGAAGGGCAATTCTTAAAAAAAATGGTTTAAGAGAATAGTTATACTATTTAATTAAAAATTAAAAAATTAAAAATTAAAAATTAAAGAAAAATCATATAGATATGGACAGAGATTTAGGTAAAAGATTGTTTAAATTTACAATAGATGTGATAAAATTTTTAAGAAAAATAAAAAATATTCCTGAAATAACTATAATGAAATATCAATTAACCAAATCGTCATCTTCAAGCGGAGCTAATTACTTGCCCCGTTAGATAAATATAAAAAATAAAGAAAAAAAATATCTGAATATGATTTGGGATAAAAGATTTATTAAAAGTCGCTTGAAGAATTATCTGATGGGGTGAAAAGCACAAGCTGCTTCCTCCAGAGTTGATTTCAAATACAAAGTGTCTATTTCATTAAGGGAGATGAGAGAATCAAACTATTGGTTGAGAATATTTAAAACCCTTGAAATTGGCGACAAAGAAACTGCAGTTTATTTAATTCAGGAATCAGAAGAACTAAAAAAAATATTAGGCTCAATTTGTAGTAAAATAAAATAAATTTTTTAATTTTTACTTTTTAATTTAAAACATGAAAGCAGTATTTATAATATTTAATCAGGCATTAACCGAAAAAGTTGATAAAATTCTTGACAGCTTATCTATTCGGGGATTTACTCAATGGGAAGATGTAAAAGGCAGAGGCACAAAAAAAGGAGAACCTCACATGGGCACACATACATGGCCCGCTATGAATTCTGCAATTATTACTATAATTGAAGATGAAAAAGTTGATACTCTTTTGTCAAAAATCAAAAAACTGGGAAAATCAACAGAAGCACAAGGTTTAAGGACTTTTGTTTGGAATGTTGAAAAAGGTATGTAAGATTTTTTTTTACCACAGAGTAAATCAAAGTTTTTTTATACTCTGTAAAAACTTTGTGAAATAACTCGGTGGTTATACCTCAATTATTAATCTTTTTATTCCGAATAATTAGCAATAATAAAAATATATAAATTAAACTTATAAGCCAATTTTGAATAATTTTTAAAAATTTGTAAAATTATTTACCCACTCAAAATAAGAGAGAACCAAAAATTTATATAATTTTGCAAACATACAAGTTACAAAAAATATAATATTATGGGTGTAAAGAATCGTCTTATAATAATGAATTTTTTACAATTTTTTGTATGGGGTTCATGGTTAATTTCGCTTGGAGGATACATGATTGTAACTCTTAAATTTACAGGCGGACAGGTAGGTGGTATATATGCTACAATGGGAATAGCTTCGTTATTTATGCCTGCTTTGTTAGGTATAATGGCAGACAAGTGGATAAATGCAGAGCGAGTATTAGGTATGAGTCATATTATCGGAGCTGGTTTATTATTTTGGGCATCATTTGTAACAGATTATGCTACATTATATTGGATTATGCTGTTCATTTCAATGTTTTATATGCCTACAATCGCACTTGATAATACAGTGTCATATAGTATTTTGAAGCAAAAAGGTTTTGATGTAGTGAAAGATTTTCCTCCTATTCGTGTTTGGGGGACTGTTGGTTTTATTACAGCAATGTGGGTAATTGATTTATTTGGTTGGACAGTTAGTCCTATACAATTATATATAAGCTCAATAGCTTCTCTATCCATGGGAATTTATACTTTTACAATGCCTAAATGTCCTCCTGAAAATAAGAGTAAAGAAAATTCATTATTATCTTCTTTAGGTTTGGATGCTTTCGTATTATTTAAAAAGAAAAAGATGACTATATTTTTCATTTTTTCTATGCTACTTGGTGCAGCATTACAAATAACGAATACCTTTGGTGAACCTTTCTTACACGATTTTGTTGGCAAATTTCCGAATGCTTTTGCTGTAAAGCACCCAAGTATTTTAATGTCAATATCTCAAATATCAGAAACTCTTTTTATTCTTACTATTCCTTTCTTTTTGTATAAATTTGGCATAAAAAAGGTAATGCTTATGAGTATGTTTGCCTGGATTTTCCGATTTGGACTGTTTGGTATCGGTAATCCCGAAAATGGTTTAGTATTTCTTATTTTATCTATGATAATTTACGGAATGGCATTTGATTTTTTTAACATTTCAGGTTCTTTATTTGTTGAAATGGAAGCTGAACCAAAAATCAGAGCCAGTGCACAAGGATTGTTTATGATTATGACAAATGGTTTTGGTGCGCTTATCGGAGGTATAGGAAGCGGATTTATAGTGGATTATTTTACTAAAAACGGAACTAAAGATTGGCAAAGTATATGGTTTACATTTTCGGCTTATGCTTTAATTATAGCAATACTCTTTATATTTTTATTCAAATATAAACACGATCCTAAAACCATAAAAAATATCCATTGCTAAATAGTGCTTGTTCGTAATGTCACCATTTTTCAAATTAAAAGCACCAAATAGCAAATTCCAAAAAACAACTTAGCGAAGCGATCTCACGAATACCATTGAAAATAAATAATATTATGAGTAAATAAATCTCAAAATCTAATTACCAAATGACCAAAACAGTTTAAAACATTGGAATTTCGGTTATTGGAATTTATTTGTAATTTGATGCTTGTAATTTGTGATTTTTAAATATTTAATATAAATTTTGACTTTATGAACAAGCACTAACTAATATCTGTTTGTAATCTCATTATTTTTTATCTTTAACTAAAATTTTATATTATCTTTGTATTAAATAATTTTTAATGTTAACAATTAATTAATGAACTAAACAAATATGAAAATAAAATTACAAACTATTGCTGTAATTGCTATGCTGTGGCTACAGTTACCAACTTTAAAAGCTCAATCACTTTTATTTCATGAAGATTTTGAGATTTCTCCTGTTACCAATATCTTTAACTCCGGTGAAACACAATTAACAGAAGGACCATCTCCATGTGGTAAAGGATCCAGAGGAAATACTGCAGATTTTAACTCAACAAATGTGGACTTTCAAAATTTACAAAACTCATCTTATTTTCTCGGAGTCAATCCCGAATCTCCTTGTGGAGGATTTTACACTGCTTCATTAACTACTGATTCTTTAGACCTCTCTGCTGCTGACTCTTTAAAATTCAAATGTCATTATTTTAAAAGCACTACACTTGGTTGGGGAGGTGCAATTTTGAATATTGTTTTTAATAATGGAACTACAAATTTTACAATTGATCAAAGCAAATTCCCTATAAATGATAACTGGGACAGCTTGGAAATTGCCTTACCAAATTCTATGATTGACCCTTCTGTCTTAATGACAATCAATTTAGGGGGCGGCGAAGGTGTTGGAATTGATGATATAAAAATAATAAATGTCATTACTACTAACATAAATAAACATAATTTAATTAATAATGTAAAACTCTATCCTGTTCCTGCCAGTAATTTACTTCATATAGAATTAGGAGACACT
Organism: uncultured Bacteroidales bacterium; assembly: GCA_964653185.1. Taxonomy (GTDB): domain Bacteria; phylum Bacteroidota; class Bacteroidia; order Bacteroidales; family CAZZDX01; genus CAZZDX01. The sequence goes on along the minus strand of CAZZDX010000093.1, from coordinate 3,968 downwards.
CATCCAAATATTAACTATACAATAATGGACTTATACGGAAATGTAATTGCAAAAGAATCAATTCAGCAAACAAGCAATGCTCTTATCAATGTTGAACATTTATCCAAGGGAATATACATAATAAAAATCACAGATAATACAAATAAATCTGCATATTATAAAATAGTGAAGAACTAATTTCTTGCAATAATCCGTCTATACGAATAAATATTTCAGATAAATATAGTGAGAAAAATATACATCATAATAATCTGTTTATCTTTAATCATACTTCAAGTATATGGACAAACAGATAATAGTAATGATAAAAAGAAAATATTTATTATTAAAACTAATATATTATTACCTGCACTAGGAATTATTTCCCCACCAAATACTATTGGACTATCTTTTGAATATTCAATATTAAATAGAAATAGTATTAATTTAACTGGTTATCATGCTTGGTATAATGGTGATAACAGTAAATATAATACAACACAGTTAATGCCTGAATATAGATTATACTTTAATAAAAAAAATATTTTGAAAGGGTTTTTTACAGGAACATATTTAAAATATACAACTTATAGAGATAAACATTATAATAATACTATAAATAAAGAATTAAATTTAGATTACATAGAACATTTTTTAGGATTAGGAGGATTGTTTGGTTATAGAATATCTAAAAAAAGATTATTAATTGAAATATTGTTTGGTTTAGGAGCTGGAAAGAATATTAATACAAATATTTATAAAAATGATGTATGGTTTCAAGAAAATAATGATTTGAAAATAGATGGTAGATTAGCAGTAAATATTGGATTAATTATATAAAACTTTATTATATACTCTGTTTGGTCATACTGATCAGGCAACTGCCTGACAGCACAAGTTTTGATAATTAATATTTGGAAATTATTTACTCATAATATTATTTATTTTACTCACAATATATTTATTTTCAAAGGTATTCGTGAGATCGCTTTGTTAAGTTCGCTTAGTTATTCTTTGAAATTTGTATTTTTGTGCTTTTAATTTTTGAAATAATTGTTTTCAGAACAAAAATTAATGATTTTAGAACACTGATTTACAGGTGCTTCTAAAATCAAAAATCGTTAATCTGTATTCTTAAATCAAAAAAATAGTTATTTTATGAACGGATACTAATTAACTTATGAATTGGGATACTTATATAAATGGTTTTAAGACCTATTTGCAATTTGAAAAATCTCTGTCTCCAAATTCTATTGAGGCATATATAAATGATGTCCAAAAGTTTGTCCAGTATTTGAATTCTCTTAATCTTAAATTATCTCCTTTAAAGATAGATATTAAACATTTACAAAATTTTATTAAATGGATTAATGAATTAGAGATGAGTGCCTGCACACAATCCAGAGTAATATCAGGGATAAAAGCATTTTATAAATATCTTTTATTAGAAAATCTTATTTCTAAAAATCCGACAGAGTTGTTAGAATCACCTAAAATAGGCAGAAAACTTCCTGATACGCTTAGTGTTTATGAAATTGACCAACTTATAGGTGCTATAGATTTAAGCAAGCCGGAAGGTGAACGTAACAAAGCAATTCTTGAGACATTATATGGTTGTGGGTTGCGCGTATCTGAACTTACAAATTTAAAGATAAGTAACTTGTTTTTTAATGATGATTTTATAAAAATTGTTGGAAAAGGCAACAAAGAACGTCTTGTGCCTATTGGCAGTGTTGCTGTAAAACAAATAAATATCTATCTCAAACAGGTGCGCATACATATAAACATTAAAAAAGGAAATGAAGATATTGTTTTTCTTAACAGAAGAGGTTCTAAACTGTCAAGAAATATGATTTTTATCATTATAAAAAATCTTGCCAAAAAAACAGGACTTAAAAAAAACATAAGTCCACATACATTCAGACATTCTTTTGCCACACATCTTATTGAAGGAGGAGCAGATTTAAGAGCAGTTCAGGAAATGCTTGGTCATGAATCTATAACAACAACAGAAATATATACACATTTAGACAGAGAATTTCTTCGTGATACTATAATTCAGTTTCATCCAAGAGCGTAATACTGATGCTTTATGGATTTATAAAAAAATTACAATAAAAAAAGTCCTTTCAATATTGAGAGGACTTTTTTTAACTTATGATAATAACTAAAACTATTCTTTTGTTTCAGTATTTTCTTTATACTTCGGGTTTTGGTTCTTCGTTTACATTTACATTATCTGTAACTTGGGTTTCTTCTTAACATATTTAATAGAACTATCAAAAGCTAATATTGGAAAAAATATTACGCTTAAAAGCACTAATCCAACTGTAAAGCCAGCACCTTTACCAAAATTTGTTGAAATTCCATGAATCATCATAATACTGAAAACTATGGCAAGGATATATAATATAACAAAAAGAACATGTACTGAATAGAAAAAACCTGGAAGAATAAATATTATTATCCACCACCAAGGTTTTTTTGCAACTTTTAACATAACAAGAACATTGTAAATAGGAATAATTGCAGCCCATCCGGGTTGTTTTGCCTTATTAAATATTATCCAAACAGAAATTATCATTAAAATAGCAATAGCTGCCCAAATAATAAAACCTGCTGCACCTAAAGCACCTAATGCAGCTAATTTTTCACTTCCTGAAATAAATAAATAAATTCTCCATAATATTAATTTTTTAGTTAAACAATTATTTAATTGCGACAAAAATAAAACATTTTTTTTAATAACAAATTATTTATTTAATATTTTTTTTGTATATTAATAAAATATTTGTCATAATAACTAAAACTATTCTTTTGGTTTAGTATCTTCTTTTACTTCGGGTTTTGGTTTATTGCTTATGTTCTTTATAGCGGATTTTTTATACAATGTTATGGACTTTTATTAATCTTGTTTATGTTTATTCGTTCTAATGTTTTAGGTTCACAACCATAAAAAAATAATGCTTGATCAGAAATTAAAAATCCATTTTTTATCATTTGTTTAAAAAAAAGACAGTGGTCTTTACTGGATAAATGTTCATAACATAACCCTGCTTTATACAAAATTTCTACTGAATTATTTTTAATAGCATATCTTTTATATATTCTATATGCTTTTTTATATTTCTCTTGTAGAAATAAAGTATCAGCTTTCTTAATTTTTTTATTATCTATATTATTTTGAGCAAAAACTCCTAAAAAAAATATTATATTAATAACTGTTAAAATTATTTTTGTTTTCATAAGTAATATCATTTTGTTGCAGGCATACAAACTCTATTAGCATCGGCATCGTCAATTGTCCAATTACTATACCAGTCAGGATGTATATCTTCACAATAATACATCCAAGCACATGCTTCTGCAACTGTTAAGTCATTTCTACATAAAGTACCATGAGTAGCATCAGTACAAAGTTTTACTGTTTTTAATGCTGTATCCCCATGTTGTTGGTAATTTTTATAAAAAAAAGATTTACAATTATCAACATATTTAATAGAACTATCAAAAGCTAATATTGGGAAAAATATTATGCTTAAAAGCACTAATCCAACTGTAAAGCCAGCACCCTTACCAAAATTTGTTGAAATTCCATAATAAGCTATTATCATAAAAATAATATTGACAATAGGTATGCAAAATAAAAATAACCACCACCATGGTTTGCCTGCAACTCTTAGGAAAACAATAATATTGTAAATAGGAATAATTGCAGCCCATCCGGGTTGTTTTGCCTTGTTAAATATTATCCAAACAGAAACTATCATTAAAATAGCAATAGCTGCCCAAATAATAAAACCTGCTGCACCTAAAGAACATAATGCAGCTAATTTTTCACTTCCTGAAATAAATAAATTCTCCATAATATTAATTTTTAGTTAAACAATGATTTAATTGCGACAAAAATAAAATATTTTTTTTTAATAACAAAATATTTATTTAATATTTTTTATAAACTCTAAATACCAAATTACAAATAGAAAAAA
>CAZZDX010000092.1:0-10679 GCA_964653185.1 uncultured Bacteroidales bacterium | reverse complement strand
TTTCAAGTTTCATCTTATAATCATTCCCTTGTGTGTCTTTTTAATTTTTAATTATCCAGTCATGGATGTTTCATCTGTTTATATTTTTGTATTTAGTTTACCCCGTTAAGATTAAAAATGATAAAAGTATAAAAATAATATGAATTGTGATAAAATATTTTTTTATAGCATTAAATTTATTTTTTTATATGGCTTTTTTTTATTTTAGCCAAAATTTTTTAACTTTTTAACATATCCATAATCTCTCAATGGATACAAAAAAAGATGAGAGAACAAATAATAAATTAATAAAATAAAATTTAAAAAATGATGAGAAAAAAAATTTATTTAATGACAACAGTAATGTTTGCTATTGCATTGTTTTTTGCAGGTTGTAATGGCGGATCCCAAAAGGATAAAGAAACATCAAAAGTAAAAGATAAGGGAAAAGTAGAAGAATCTTCAACAATAAATGTAACAAAAGGCAAAATGAACGATGCTATGTTAGTAGAAATTTCAGCACAGATGACATATATCCCGATGAAATATGCTGAAGATACAGAAAACAAAACTCCTGAAGAAATGGTTCAGATTGGCGAAAAAATGGCTAAAGAAATGGAAGATGTGTATAAAAAATTGGGGATTACTGAAGATGATCTAAGTGCTTATTCAGAAAAAATGGATAAAAAATATGAGAAAAACCCCCTGAAACTTACGAAAATATATGAACAGATAGCCAAAAGATTAGGGGAATTACAAGAACAAGGAAAGTAAATAAACACAGAGAGATTATAGTAACAAGATTGCCTTATCCTTACAGAGTTTGTGAACATGAGTGATTTTTCGTAATGAAATTTTGACTTTAAAAGGTCTAAAGTTTCATCACACTGACTCTAAATTAAAATTAAAAAAATAATTTTAACTTTTTTTAGAATGAACAAAAAAAATTATTATTTATTAGAAATTATTTTTTATATGATTTTTTTTGTATTTTAGCCAAAATTTTTAATTTTTCAACATATCCATAATCTCTCAATGGATACGAAAAAGATGAGAGAACACTAAATTAATTAATTAAAATTTAAAAAAATGAAGAAAAAAAATTATTTAAAAGTAACAGTAATGTTTGCAATTGCATTGTTCTTTGTTTGTGCTGCTCCAAAGGTAAATGCACAAATAGGAAAACAGGCAGCAGGTAATGCAGAAGGTGATGCAAAAACCATGGCAAAGAAAGCACTTAAAGAGGGCAAAATAGAAATTATTGACTGTAAGATGGAAAAAGTAACTGATAAAGATGGAACAGGTATAATAAAGGTAACAGGAACAGCAATATACACACCTGGAAAACTTAAAAAAACGCCGTTTAAAGACATTTATGGAGTATCATGTAGTGTTAGTACTCTATTTTATGATGCTAAAGGTATGAAGTTGCCTTTTCATTTAGATATTAGTGATTGCGGGGAAAACAATCAACAGGAAAATGTTGAATATAAAAAACCTTTCCCTTTTCAAGGTGAAATAACTACTGATTACATAAAAAAAGAAGATTTTGCAAAAACAGATTATTGTGTAATAAAAGGATGGAATACTGTAAAAACTGCTTCCAGTAAAGGAATTAAATAGTAATATATACCTTGATTGGTAAAATTTATACCGATTTAGCAGAGTATATATTAAAGGGGCGAACAATATCAAAAGACATTGTTCGCCTCTTTTTTTTGTTAAGAAATTTTAATGCTTTTTGACAACTTTTCTTTTTCCTGTTCTTTTTTAGGAATACCAACATACAAGATACCATCTTTGTAATAAGCTTTTATCTTATTGGTATCAACATTATCAGGCAAGCCAAAAGAACGGTTAAATGAAGTGTGGATAAATTCTTTTTTAATATATTTTTTATCTTTCTCCTCTTTCTCTTCTTCTTTTTTAGATGATATAGTTAATATATCATTTTGCAAATCAATATTAAAATCTTCTTTTACAAATCCGGGAGCAGATAGTTCAATATCAAATTTGTCTTTATCCTCGCTTATATTAACACAAGGTATATTAAGACCTTGTTCCTGAAAACTAAAACTCGGCAAAAAATCATTGCCAAAAAAGTCATCTATAAAATTTGGTAATACTGTTTGTTTTTTTAATAATGGTAACATAATTAAGTCCTCCTTATTTTTTAGTTAAACATTTTTTTAATTAATAAAATTATGTCAATTTATATACCAGTTGCTATTTTACAACAAATTATGACAAAATGTCTTATTTTATAAAAACAAGATTAAATTTATATGACAAGTTGTCAGTATAATACAATATATTTATAGTTGAATTAAAAAAATATTTATATTTGCTAAAAATAAATAACAGTTTTAATGTAATAAGTTGGTTGGATAAACAAGTTAGTCCCTATGCTAAAAAACAACAGAGTATTGAATGAAATATGAGCAAAATAAAAGGAAACCCACCGCACAAATATCACATTTGGTTTTTTGCCGACACGCAAAGTATCAACCCGAAAAAACCAAATGGAGTAGCATAGAACAAGGCAGTACGTTTACAGCAGTAAGTGGAACTGAGATTAGAAAATTAAAAATCAATTGCCCTTCAATTCCTGAGCAAACCAAAATCGCCAACTTTTTATCAAAAATAGATGACAAAATAAATGCGGTAAGTGAACAGATAGAGCAAACCAAAGAATATAAAAAAGGGCTTTTGCAAAAAATGTATTGTGTGTAAAATATTTAAATTATGATTTGTTGGATTAAAAAGGTATAAGATGAAAAATGACAATAAAAAACTGATACAGAATAACACCTCTGAATTTTCAGAATTCTTATTATATAAATCGCCAAATGGTGATATTAAAGTTGATGTTTTATTGCAGAACGAAACTATTTGGTTGCCACAAAAAAAAATTGCACAACTTTTTGATGTTAATGTCCCTGCAATTTCTAAACACATAAACAATATATTTAACAATGGAGAGTTAAACGAGAATTTGGTTGTTTCCATTTTGGAAACAACCACTCAGCACGGTGCAATTAAAGAAAAAACACAAACAAAAAAAACCAAATTCTATAATCTAGATGTAATAATAGCAGTTGGGTATAGAGTAAATTCAAACCGGGCAACACAATTTAGAATTTGGGCAACACAAGTATTAAAAGAGTTTATCATAAAGGGCTATACTATGGATGTAGAGAGATTAAAAAATCCTACACCAATTTTTGGTAAAGATTATTTTGATGAACAACTTGAAAAAATTAGAGATATACGAAGCAGCGAACGCAGATTATATCAAAAAATAACCGATATTTATTCGGAATGCAGTATAGATTACAACAGAGATAGTGAGCTAACAAGAGAGTTTTTTGCAAATGTTCAAAACAAACTGCATTATGCAATAACAAAACAAACTGCTGCCGAAATAATAAGTTCCAGAGCCAACCACAAAAAAAACAAAATGGGTTTAACTTCTTGGAAAAACTCACCAACCGGAAAAATAAGGAAGTCGGATGTTGGTATTGCAAAAAACTATCTTACAGAGCAAGAGATTAAACCATTAAACCGCATTGTAACAATGTATCTTGATTATGCAGAAGACCAGGCCGAAAACAAAATACCAATGACAATGAAAGATTGGGCTACAAAATTAAATACTTTTTTACAATTTAACCATAAAGATATTTTAGGAGATTTTGGAAAAGTTACCGCAGAAATAGCCAAAACATTTGCCGAAAACGAATTTAAAAAATATCATATTGTTCAAGACCAATTGTTTGAAAGCGATTTTGATAAAATGATAAAAAAAATTGAAGGCTAGGGTGCAAGCGTAATAAATGACACAACAACCCACAGTCCAAAAATTGCAAAAGAGTATGTCTTGCCAACATTGAGATACTGACGAAATGAATAAAGCACAGGGAATAACACGCAATATAAAAAATTGGGCAGAAAGTGGTAAATATGAACGTATTAACAATAAATAAATGGTGTAGCAATTTGAAAGATTAGTACGCTGAAATGCCTGCCAATTTTTAGCATAAAACCCATTATAAAAATATCTCAATCCTTTATTAAAAATTTATAAAAAGTATTTACTGTCACGTCTTTTTTTTATAAAAATTTCCTTTAGAATTTTTGTCATACTGATTTTATATTATTTCCAAAAAATCATTTTAACAGCCACAATAATCATAAATATACCAAACACTTTTTTTAGTACAGGTTCAGAGATTAGATTTATTGTAATTTTTGAGCCGAAATATCCACCAATAATAAATGCAATAAATAAAATTAAAGCAAACTTAATGTTTACATAGCCGGCTTTATAATAATTATAAACCGCTAATATTCCTGCTGGCAATAACATCATAGTAAGGCTTACTCCCTGTGCATATTTTTGTGACAGTCCTAAAATCAGTACAAGAGCCGGAACCATTATTATTCCGCCGCCAATACCGGCTAATCCGCTTAATATGCCCGCGGCAAGTCCTATTATTATCAAACAAATAACTGTTGTAATATCCATATTATTATTTTTAAAAAATTAAAAAAATTGTAAAAATTTTCCTGTTATCAGGCAATTGCCTAATAAAATCCTGATTTATCAGGTATTTCACTAAGATCATTTATTCGTTTTACTAATTATCATTATTATTAAAATAAATATTGATTATTGAGCAAAGCCGAAATAGTATTTTATATACAAATTCTAACTTTAAAAAATTTCTGATTTTGATGATTATCTGACTATTGATATTTTACGAGTGATTGTCTTATCCAGAGTTTGAATATCTATATAATACATTCCTGAAAAATTGTTGGAAATATCAATTGAAATATTTCTTGAAACCAATCCTTTTCTTTCAGTTATAAGAATAGTTTCTCCTAATATATTATATATTTTAATTTTTACACCATTAATTAACATATTTCCAAAATCTATATTAATAATATTTTTAACAGGATTTGGATAAATATTAATATCTTCAATAAATGTTTCATTCACAGATGTTGCATTACAAACATAAGGGAATATAGCAAGACGTAAGTCATAAATGCCATAAGCATCTGTATAGCTCATCCATTCATGATTTTTTTCCATTTCCCATGCTGTAGATGGGTCTGTATCACCTGCTGTATTTGATACAAGGGCTAATGTATCTCCTATTGCTGTTGGCAGCATTACGCCAAGATAAAAAGGACCTGTGATGGGAACAATAGTATCAAATTCTACATAAGTATATTGAGAGTTGCTTATATCATTTTCAATAGTGCTTAAAGAAACTGTTTTAACTGCAACAGGCATAGATCCCGGGTCTCCAAAGTTTCCTGAATTATCCCATACAGCAACTACAACAGTTGAAGAACCTGTGGCAGCACCAAATTTGAATAAAACACCTTTTATGACAGTATATGGTGAATATGATGAAAAATATTCTGCTTTTATCAAATCTTCATATATATTATTTCCATTTAGATATCCAAATCCATCATGATGATATGTTGTAATAGTTCCTGATAAAGGAAAACGTAATGTGTCGCATGCTCCGGGCGGTGGAGGTGGTGGCGGCGGAATAATACCACAGGAATTTGTTCCATCTAAAGTTATTGCTCCTGTATTATTAGGGTCTAACCAATCTTTTAATCTTTCTGGGGCAGTAGAGCCATTCATATCCCAGTGATATGAAAATTTTCCGTAATAGTCAGGGTCATCAGGGGTATCACAATAAGAAGAACCTCCTGTTAAACTACCAACAATTCTGCCATTATTATCAAAGATAGGAGAACCTGATGAACCGCCTTCTGTTACGCCATGTCCATTTGTTGTGGCAGACCAAAAAATTCGCCAGTGTGATTGCAAACCATTACCATTATATTCTGTTGATGTTAATGATGAGGTATAAGTTGATATTTTTTTAATATCTCCTGACGGATGATGTATTCCAACACCACTTGGGCTGGCAGAATTTTCATTATTCCAACCATTATAATAAGGATTGTATGAACTAGGCACAGTATCATTTAATAATACAAAATAAAAGTCAGAGCCGGTACTGACATCATTTCTTGATTTTAAAGTAGCGCCTGTCATACTATTAGGAGTAGGTTCTGTAGAAGGATTAGAGCATGCAGTTCCTTCATAGTTAAAGTAAAAAACCCATTGATTAAGGTCTAAAGCACTAGTGCCAGTGGCACAATGGTCTGCTGTTAAAAAATAAGGAGTGCAATCCTGGTTAACATTATTTATCAGAGAGCCGGAGCACCATCCGTAATTTGTTCCTGCTTTAACTAATATCCTTGCAACGCCTCTCTTTTGGTCATACCAGTTATCTCCCTCAGGTGAGCAATTAACATTTACTTCACAATAGTCGGAAGAACCAAATTCAGGTCCTTTATTTTTAAATACAAAGTCAATATCTCTATATAAGTATGCAATTTCTGAAATATTTATTACAGAATTGCCAAATTTTTTGGCAGGTTCAAAATATTCAAGGGTAACTGTCTCGCCTTGTATTAATTCAGTAGCAAACAAGCCATTTTTGGGGTTATTTTGTTCTGTAAACGCTCCTATTACCTGTGTTTTATCCTCGTTATATAAATAAAGTCGTCCTCCTACCGGCAACCAGAAGTTATCGTAATATATGCCTAATGCCAAAGCGTGTTTTGATTTAATCTTTAATCTCCAAATCCTAGCGTTGCCATCAGGTAAGTTTGTCCAAGTGCCTGAATTTTCCGTATTCAAATTTGCCTGTATTGACACAGCTATTCTACGAATAACATCTTTTTTTCCTGCATTTTCTTTATCTTGTTCTGCAATTTTTCCCATTTCAGGCTCAGAAAACTCTATTATATCATAACTATTTGATATAGATTTTTCTGTAAAACTTGGGGGAATTCCTCCATGACTTATTTGTGCATCAGCACTATTGCTAATTACAATTAAAAACAAGATAATTAGAAAAGATAAATAAAAATTTATATTTTTCATTGTATTATGTTATTAGTAATTACAGGTTAAATTTGATATAAAAGTAAAACATTATTTTATTATTAATATTTTTTACTCTTGCAAATTTACAAATTAAATCATTAATACGTTTAATAAAAAATTATTTTTTTAGATTAAAGTTCAAAATTATGTATTTTCATTATTATTAAAATTTAAAGGTTTATAATAAATGAGTTTGCTATCGGTCTCATTAATGACTGAAATAAACATTATATATAGGACTTTATGTCTAAATGGATACGATGATTAGCAAATTTACTAAATATCTGTAACAAAATAATTATTTAATTTATGAATAATTCATGCTAAAATTTTACAAATTATATTAATTTAGCATCAAAAATTTATAAATATTCACGGTTTAATGAATTTAATAATAGATTTTGGTAATACACAAAAGAAAATAGCTATTTTTAAAGATAATATTTTAATTGAGTTAAAAATATTTAAAAAAATTAATTTAGACCATTTAATTTATTTTACCAAAAAATATAAAGATATAGATTCTGTGATAATCTCTTCAGTTGTTGATTATCCTGATTCTTTCAACAGTTTTTTTAAAGGAAAATTTTTTTTTATTAAATTTAATTATAAGACGTCTGTTCCTGTTTTAAATAAATACAAGAGTCCTGAAACGCTTGGCAATGACCGACTTGCTGCTGTTGTAGGGGCTAATCATTTATTTCCAAATAAAAATATCCTTGTTATTGACGCAGGCACATGTATTAAATATGATTTTGTAAATTCTAAAAATGAATATTTGGGAGGTAGCATCTCACCGGGAATATCAATACGTTTTAAATCTTTACATACTTTTACAGATAAACTACCGTTAATAAATATACAAAAATATGATAAATTAATTGGACAAAATACCAAAGAGTCAATTCTTTCAGGTGTATTAAATGGTACTATATCTGAAATAGATAATATAATTGAACAGTATAAAAAATCATTTTCTTCTTTAAAAATAATTTTAAGCGGAGGAGATAATATTTTTTTAGAAAAAAAATTAAAAAATAGCACCTTTGCAAATCCAAATATTGTATTAATTGGTTTAAATAAAATATTAGAATTTAATCATAAAAAGGATAACAGTTTATAGGGTTAATTAAAAAACCATTATCTGTTGTGCTTTGTACTTGGAACTTTATGCTTTGTTATTATTGGCATTGTTAATTAAGGTTCTTCGGTAAAATGTGTGGAAAAAATGTTATAAGGAAATAAATATATAGAGAAAATAGGGGAAATAAGGGATATAAAAAAATAAGTTATTCAATTTATACCTTATACCTTTATGCCTTATATCCTTATATACATATACACCTAACATATTTCTTTATCCATAAAAAATATCGAATATCCTATTTTTATATATCAGGTAATTGTTTTTTATTACGCCGTTTACTCTCTCTAACTTTTTGAATTTTGAAACTGTTACTGAAATGACGATGCCTCCGTTCAGAAGTCGTCATCTTAAATCCTTTTCTTGTTGCCATTTTTTTACTATTTTTGTTACTTAATTTTGAGTAAAAAACGGTCAACGTATTTCAGACATTGACAACTGAACTCATTGAAGTAAAAGAATAATTATATATGCCATTGTCCAAAAGTAATTAAAAATTCACCCAGTGAAATAATCAGGCAAACTGCCTGATTATTTTTGCTATGCAAAATTATTTCACTGGGTAAACTAACTATAAAAATATAAACACATGAAAAACATTGCAATTTTTGCTTCAGGTAATGGAACTAATGCACAAAGAATAAGTAAATATTTTTTTGATAGCAACAAGATAAAGATATCTCTTATATTATCAAATAAAAAAGATGCTTATGTATTGGAACGTGCAAAAAAACTATCTATTTCATCTTTTATATTTAACAAAAAAGAACTTAATGATACTAATATTATCATTGATAAACTTAAAGAGTATAAAATTGACTTTATAGTCCTTGCCGGATTTATGATAAAAATTCCTAATAATATTTTAAAAATTTATGCTAATAAAATAATAAATATACATCCTGCTTTATTACCAAAATATGGAGGTAAAGGAATGTATGGACTAAATGTGCACAAAGCTGTTATTGATGCAAAAGAAAAGGAAACAGGAATTACCATACATATTGTTGACGATAACTATGATAAAGGGAAAATAATATTTCAATCTAAATGTAGAGTTGATGAGAATGATACCCCAGAGTCATTAGCAAACAAAGTTCATTTATTAGAATATGAATTTTATCCTAAAATAATTAAAAAAATAGTTTGTAAAACAGACATCATAAATTAAGGGGACTTATAAAAAAAATAAAAACTTAAAGGGACTTAAATAAATTTAATACTTTTGCAAACATACGTATTATGCTAATTTGTAATCTATAATATAATATAAAATAAATTTCTAATTGCTCTAATTTCTAATTGACCTAAACAAGCCCTAATTTCCAATGTCTAAATTGGGGCATTGGTCATTATTTTGGTCATTTTGCATTGGGTATTGGTCATTTTTTAGGTCATCAGGCAGTTGCCTGATAGAAATTAGGTCAATTAATTAATATATGTTTAATCATACAAACAGTTATAAAATAATAAGCTATGAACGATTACCTTTTTTTACATCCCTTATTTCCCCTATTTCCTCTATATATTTATTTCCTTATAACATTTTTTCCACACATTTTACCGAAGAACCATAAATTTTAACAAATTGGTATTACAAAAAAAATAAAAATTTATTATATGTTTTTAGAAAATTCTATAGGTCATTCAGAACGTAAAGGATGGATAGAAGTAATTTGTGGCTCTATGTTTTCGGGCAAGACCGAAGAGTTAATACGTAGATTAAAAAGGGCTAAAATTGCTAAACAAAAAGTTGAAATTTTTAAACCTAAAATAGATACTCGTTATGATGAAGAGGATGTAGTATCACATGATTCTAATTCTGTAATTTCAACACCTGTTTATAATTCTTCACAAATTTTATTACTTGCTACAGATATAGATGTAGTAGGTATTGATGAAGCCCAATTTTTTGATGATAATATAGTTTCTGTTTGTAATGAACTTGCAAATAGAGGTATTAGAGTAATAGTAGCTGGTTTGGATATGGATTTTCAGGGAAAACCTTTTGGACCTATTCCTTCATTATTAGCATCAGCAGAATATGTTACTAAGGTTCATGCTGTTTGTATAAAATGTGGTAATCTGGCTCATTATTCACATCGCATTGTTGCTGATAAAAAATTAGTGCTTTTAGGAGAGAAAGATAATTATGAACCTTTATGTAGAAGTTGTTACCTAAAATTAATTTTATAAACTATAAAAATTATTATTGACTTCAGAAAATATGATGGTATTTTAGGAAGTGTTAAAGTATCTGCTCAAAAAGTAATTGTTAAGTTTCACAAGGTTGTTGTTGACAACTTGTAATAATTTGCAAAGATAAAACTTTATTTTTAAACTGCAATGGATTTTGCAAAAATATTTCCGGTTTTATTTCAAACCATTTTTCTTTGTCATTATTGTTGCTGTCTTTTTTTCGCCTTGTTGGTAACGTTTTGCAGCTTGGTGTTCGGGCGGGATTAATACCCACTTATCTGTCATACCGCTATAAAATTAATTAATAATTCGGTATAAAGGACATTTTTAATGCTTTTTTAGAGTATATTCTTTCAAGTGGAC
>CAZZDX010000091.1:0-10814 GCA_964653185.1 uncultured Bacteroidales bacterium | reverse complement strand
TATACAAGTTATTAACAATCAATTGTTTATAACTTTACGAACAGACACTATTTAATCACATATCAAATCATAATTGGGAACAATACTTCCCAATTATGAAACAATACATGGATTTTTATTTTTCGAAATATAGAAAAGAGGAAAGAGAATATCAGCAGTTGGTCGTAAGGGAAAACAATTATTCATCAATTGCAAATGGAACAGATTATTTTATAATAGACATCGAATACGATAATCATGCTAATGCCAGGTTTGACTTAGTTGCAGTTGAATGGCCATCAAAGTCTTCGCACAGAAAATTATCGAAGGATTATAAGCCAAAATTGGTTATTATTGAAATGAAATATGGTGATAGAGCACTTTCTGGAACTGCTGGAATGAAAAAACATTATGATGATTTTGTTAGTTTTGTTTCTAATGAAAGTGTATTAAATGATTTTAAAAATGAAATACTTAATGTCTTTAGGCAGAAAAGAGAATTAGGATTAATACCATGTTTATCTTTATCAGGTAATTCAAATCAGATTACTCAGTTTGCTGATGCTCCAGAATTAGCTTTTTTAATTGCAAATCATGACCCTGCAAGTACAAAACTAAAAACAGAATTGGCCACGTGTGGAGACATTTCGGCGAAATTTATAACTTCAAACTTTATGGGTTATGGAATTTATAATGAGTGCATTTTTGAGTTAGAAGAATTTTATAAAAAACATACAAATCAATTTTATGAAATTTAAAATCCATCGTGGCACAAAAGAAATTGGCGGTTCGTGTGTTGAAGTCTGGACTGAAAACACACGAATATTGCTTGACTTTGGTATGCCCTTAGTTGAAAGAGATGGTAAAGAATTTGATTTTAGCAGATTCAAAGAATTGAACCCCCAAGAATTAATTGAACAGGGTGTTTTGCCTGAAATAAAAGGACTTTATAACGAAACTGACAAAATTATTGATGGCGTAATTATATCACATCCACATCAAGACCATTATGGATTAAGTAATTTTATCCATAAAAACGTAAAATACTTTTTGGGAGAAGCAACACATAAAATAATTGAACTCAATAATTTATTTACTCCACAAGAAATAATCATTAAAAATGCTAACTATTTTGAAAAGGAAAAAGTTTTTCAAATTGGCGACTTTTCAATTACACCATATTGGGCTGACCATTCAGCATTTGATTCTTACTCATTTTTAGTTGAAGCGGAAGGGAAAAGTATATTTTATTCAGGTGATTTCAGAAACCACGGTAGAAAAGCAAACGCCTTTAAATGGTTTACGCACAATGCACCTCAGAATGTTGATTATTTGCTGCTTGAAGGAACAACCATTGGTAGGGAAAGTAAACCATTTAAGACAGAAACAGAAATTGAGAATGACTTAATTGAAGTCTTTCAACAGAAAAATAAAATCAATTTAATATACACGTCAGGACAAAATATTGATAGAATTGTTTCTGTTTACAGGGCTTGTATAAGAACCAATAAAATTTTTGTCGTTGATGTTTATGTAGCAACTATTCTGAAAGAATTATCAAAATTTGCTAAAATCCCCTTTCCTTCAAAAGAATTTGAAAATTTGAGAGTAACGTTCCCTTATTACACAAGCAGACGATTAAAAAATGAAGGGAATGAGAAAATTTTGTATCAATTCAAAAATTACAAAATCACCAAAAAAGAAATAAGCAATCAGGCAGACAAAATTGTAATGATTGTTAGATCATCAATGCAAAAGGACTTAGAAAACATAAATGAAATTGATGGCGGAAACCTGATATATTCAATGTGGGAAGGATATTTGCAAAAATCAAACACAAAGAAATTCCTTGACTATTTGATAAATCGCAATTTTACGATACATAAAATTCATACAAGTGGACACGCAGACACGGAAACATTAAAAAAAATGGTTGAAGCAATAAAACCAAAAAACATTGTTCCAATTCATACATTTAGCGGAAGTGAATATAAGAATATTTTTACGACATCAGTAGTTGAATTAAACGATGGAGAAACAAAAGAAATATAATCAAATGAAAAGCACTCAGCACATAGCCAAGCACATTGTCAGGTCGCACCAGCCAACGCTAAAACCAAAACCTGCCAAAGAGCTTGTCTATTTTGCCAGCTCTGACTTTGCCGACACTATAAAAACTAAATCTTTAAAGACAGAAAAATAAGATATGACAGAATTAGAAACATATCTCAAACCATTTACAGACAAGAACGCCCAGTTGCTAACAGGCGGTATATTTTATTGCCGAAACAGTGCGGATTTCAGCGTTTCTACATCTAATAAACTTTGGTGTAACTTGATAATATACAGCTTTGAAATCGGCAACTAACCATACCACCATCCATCAGAATGTCTAAAAACTAATAAAAAAGCAAAATAAATTTGATTGTAAAAAATATAAATCATTGATTATCAATATAATCAGGCGACTGCCTGAATGTTTTAATAAAAAACTTAATAATTTTGGGTTTTTAGATACTGTGTTAAAATCCAAATTTTTTATTAAAAAATCAATTATTTTTGTATCTGAAAATAAATACTATATTTGTAAAAAATATAAATGATACAATTATATACACCAAAAGTATTATTTAGAATGAGAATTTAGATATAAATGATACTTTTGCGACAATAAAGTATCAGGATAAACAAGTTACAAGCAAGCCGAAGAAAAAAGGACAACGTCACAATGACAATAAAATTTTTGCTGCATAAAAACAAAGAAGAAAAATGAAAAACTACCAACCCTTCCCCAAATTAAAAGAGGTGTTTTGCCAAAGCACAAGCCGACCCAAAAACACTACATTTAATTTTGCCCAACCGCACTCAAAGCCCATCCTCCACCCGACCAGAGGATTTTTTACAATTTGACGACATAATTTAAAAGAAACAAAGGATAAAAGTTTAACTTTACAAATTAATTTTAATAGATTTCAATGAAACCTTGGAGCATATCAACAACAGTAAGAAACCCTGAAAGAATAAGGAGTTTTCTTTCTATCCTAAAAAAAATGGAAGGTCAAATTTGGGATAGACCAAATCAAAAGAAATTTCAAATTTTACTTATTCAATTTAAAGTATATGGTGCAGGTGAAGCACAGTTTTATAAAGGCTTAACAAAGGAACTTGTTCTTTTGATGGACAATCCAGAGCCAATTGAATTTGAAGAAGCTGAAGAAATATTAGATTCCAAAAATTACGTTGGTGGTGGCGATATGAGAGGTAGGCAATCATTCAATCCATTAGAGAAAATGGGACTTGCGTTTCTTGACAGCAACAATAAAATACAAATAAGTGGTTTTGGAAATTATTTTTTACAGGAGGAATACGATATAGGAGAAGTGTTTTTCAGAAGTTTTTTGAAATGGCAACTACCAAACCCAGACACTAATGACTACAAATCTGAACACGGCTATAACATTAAACCTTTTGTTGCTACACTTCATTTGATAAATGAAGTTAATAAAATTTGTATTGACAAAGGCACAAAGGAAAAAGGAATTTCACGACTGGAATTTATGCTATTCGGACTGACTTTATTCAATTTTGAAGAAATACAAGAAAAAGCCGAAAATCTATACAAATTCCGAACAAAATTAGAAAAACTAAAAACAGACAAAGAAAAAGATAAATTAGTTGAGGACTATATTGAAAACAACTTATCTCACATAGACGGAGTAAACAATTTAAGCGACTATGCAGATAATGCAATCCGCTATTTCAGGTTGACAAGATACATTTATTTACGTGGCAACGGATGGTATATTGACTTAGAACCACGAAGAAATGTTGAAATAAATTCAATCCTAAGAACAGACAACGCATCTGCAATAGACTTTGCAAATGATACAGAATATAGAAACTACCTATGCGACTTGACACAACCTGTTTTACCTTGGGAAAATCAAAAAGAACTTATTAAAATAGGTGTAGCAACAGTATCTGATATTACTCAATACCAAAAGGAATTATCATCAAAAGAAATTGATTTTCCAATATTTGATTTAATTGATTTCAAAGCTCTTTCTTATGAAAATCTAAAAATCTATATTCAAGATTTAAGAGTTTACAGGAAAAAACTACAGCAGATAGAAATTCATCACAATTCACAACAAACTTCTGAAATTGAAAAATATGTAACAGAGTTAAAAAATATCTTTAAATCAAAAAGCAAAAAGCCTATTGAACTTGAAAGACTTTGCTCACTTGCATTGAACGCATTAAATGATGCAATTGATATAAAACCTAATTACCCAGTTGGTGACGACAACGAACCAACATTTACTGCTCCTGCAAACAAACCTGATATTGAATGTTTTTACGAAACTTTCAATGCTATTTGTGAAGTTACAATGCTTACTAACCGCCAACAATGGTATGCAGAAGGGCAACCTGTGATGAGGCATTTAAGAGATTTTGAAATCTCTAACAAAAAGGAAACATATTGTTTATTTATTGCTCCCGATTTACATCGTGACACAGTAAATACCTATTGGTCTTCTGTAAAATATGAGTATGAAGGTACAAGACAAAAAATTGTACCAATGACAATAAATCAATTTTTGATTTTATTAGAAGCCTTAATTGCAAGAAAGAAAAAGGGAAGCCAAATCTTTCATCACGAAATAAAATCACTTTTTGATAGCATTGTTGACATTACAAAAGAAGTTCCTAATTCAGATACTTGGATGGCAATAATACCAGAAACAATAATCAAATGGAAAAATAAAATTGCAGCGTAATGAAAATCAATCATACATACGCAGGCGACTGTATTGAAGTAATGCAAAAAGAAATTGACAAAGATTCAATTCCTTTAATTTTTGCTGACCCACCATATAATCTTTCAGGTAAATCTTTGAACCTTGCCAACAATACTACAGGTGGAGCATTTTACAAAGTGAATGAAGATTGGGATACTTACGACTATAAAGATTATGTTTCATTCACTAGAAACTGGTTGAAGGCAAGTTTTAATGTTCTAACTCCAAACGGGAGCATTTATGTTTCATGCACACAACATAATATTGGCGAAATTCTTTTCATAGCCAAAGAACTTGGATTCAAGTTGAACAACATTATTACTTGGTATAAAACCAACTCAATGCCTAACATCACTAAGCGGACATTTACTCATGCTACAGAATTTGTTTGTTGGTTTGTAAAAGGCAAGAATTGGATTTTTAATTACGACCAAATGAAAAAGTTCAATCCAAATAAAACCAAAGAAGGAAATGAAAAACAAATGAGAGATTTCCTTGACTTCATTGAATTGCCAATTGTGCAGGGGAAAGAAAGAATAAAAGCAGAAAATAATCGTGCGGCTCATCCTACACAAAAGCCTGAAAAACTTTTGGAACTAATAATACTTGCATCATCAAATAAGAACGATGTAGTGCTTGACCCATTTTTTGGAACAGGCACGACAGGTTTTGTTGCACAAAAACTAAAAAGAAAATGGATTGGAATTGAACGCCACTCCGAATACAATAACATTTCTAAAAAAAGAATGAATGAAAAACATACAACTGTTTAAT
The DNA here is from genome assembly GCA_964653185.1 of uncultured Bacteroidales bacterium. Taxonomy (GTDB): domain Bacteria; phylum Bacteroidota; class Bacteroidia; order Bacteroidales; family CAZZDX01; genus CAZZDX01. The sequence continues at coordinate 5,259 of CAZZDX010000091.1, read as the reverse complement.
GACGATTGCTTAAAAGTTTTGCAGACACTTCCCGAAAAAAGCATTGACTTAATTTTTGCAGACCCACCTTACAATTTATCAGGTAAAGGTTTTCTCACAACTAAAAACGGGAAAGTTGCAAAACTGCACAAAGGCGATTGGGATGTAATTACAGACATCCATAAATTCAATGAGGACTGGATGAGTGAGTGCATTCGTGTATTGTCTGACACAGGGACAATTTGGATAAGCGGAACTCTACACAACCATCCTTCTGTTGGTGTTCTACTTAAAAAATTAGGACTTTGGATTATCAATGATGTGATTTGGTTTAAGCGTAACGCAACTCCTTTGCTTTCTTCAAACCGACTTGCACCATCAACAGAATTAATTTGGGTTGCGAGTAAGTCAAAAAAATATTTTTTCAATTACGACTTAGCCAAACAAATTAATGGTGGCAAGCAAATGAAAAATTTGTGGGAGATTAATGCTGAGAGGCACAAGACAATTCACCCGACAGAAAAACCTGAGACACTTATGCAAAGAATTATTTTAATTGCGAGTAAAGAAGGCGACACAGTTTTAGACCCTTTCACTGGTAGCGGAACGACAGGTGCAGTTGCAAAAAAATTGAATCGGAATTTTATCGGAATAGAAATCAGTAAAGAATATTTTGACATTGCAACGCATCGCATAAATATTCAGGAAAATGATGAACTTAATTTTAATGTTTATTTAAACGGCAATAATAACAATGCTCAACAATTATTATTGATGGAGGATAAAGCAAAATACACAAAGAAAAAGAAAGAAAAAACCATCATTTAACCAACGCAATTTGTAGCACATTTGCATTTTTTCCAACACTATAAGCCAACCATAAAAATGCAAAAGAGCTATAAAGCCATCGCACGGACAAAAAGACAATGTAGCAAAAATGAAAGACAATTCATTGACAGACAAGAACGGCCAGCTTGTAACACGGGCTAAAAGCAAGCGGGCGGATAGTGCAAATTTGAAGGGTATTGCAACTAATAAAACTTATCGCAGTTTGACAGTTTTGTGCTTCGAAATGTCCGCCAGCTCTTAGCCCGAAACCGTTAATAAACCGAGTAGTCAGAAAATTACAGGCAATGACAGAGGAGCGTTGTTAATTCCAAAATCTAAGCGAATTAACGAAACAAACAATTTTGAATTGGTTACATGGTTGGTAATAAAATAAATTTTAATTACTAGGAATTCGGTATAATTAAAAGTGGTTGAATTCTATACGTTTAAAAATAATTACAATTTTAATGTTACTGAATTAAGCAACATTAAAACTTAAAGTGTTATAATTTGACTACTATAAAAGAAAGGTATAATTTAACTATGGCAGATTTGCCACAATTAAAAATAGAAGTATGGCAAAAAATAAAACCATTAATGTAAAAGGAATTCAAATAGCGATTATTCAAAAAGAAAAGGATGACTACATTTCACTAACCGATATGGTAAAAGGGTTTGGAGATGATACTATGATTTATAGCTGGATGCGTAACCGAAATACCTTAGAGTTTATTGGCATTTGGGAAGAAATGAACAACCCTGATTTTAAAGGTAACGAATTCGTTACCTTTAAAACACAAGCCGGATTAAACAGCTTTAACCTCACTCCCCGAAAATGGATTGATGCCACTAATGCTATAGGCATTATTTCTAAAGCTGGAAGATATGGTGGTGGAACATTTGCTCACAAAGACATCGCTTTTGAGTTTGGAAGTTGGTTAAGCCCAGAATTCAAACTATACCTAATTAAAGAGTTCCAGCGTCTTAAAGAAGATGAAAATGACCGCCTAAAATTAGACTGGAACCTTCAACAAACCCTTACTAAAATAAATTACCATATTCACACCGATGCTATTAAAGAAAATCTAATTCCTGTTGAACTTACAAAAAATCAAATATCTTTTGTTTATGCCAATGAAGCCGACATGCTGAATGTAGCTTTATTCGGAAAAACTGCTCTGCAATGGAGAAATCAAAACCTTAAAGCAGATGGAAACATAAGAGATATGGCAACTGCCTGATGACGACATTAGGAACAAACACTAATATAGTTATATAATAACAATTTTATTTTGTTAATTTGTAAATAACAATTTTTTATTATGAATATATTACTTTTAGGTGGCGGAGGCAGAGAACATGCTATAGCATGGAAACTTGCCTGTGATAACTCTTTGCAACAAGCAAACAAACTATGGATAGCCCCTGGCAATGCAGGCACAGAACTATGTGGCACTAATGTCAATATCTCTGTTAATGATTTTGAAGCAATAAAACATTTTGTTATTAAAAATAACATACAGATGGTAATTGTTGGTCCTGAAAATCCTCTTGTAAACGGAATTCACGACTATTTTCTTAATGATGAGATATTAAAAAAAATATCTGTAATAGGTCCTCAAAAAGCAGGTGCGCAAATAGAAGGAAGTAAGGACTTTGCCAAAAATTTTATGACACGACACAACATACCAACAGCTAATTATAAGACATTTTCTAAAAACAATTTATCACAGGGATTGTCATATTTAGAGACCATAAAACCGCCTTATGTATTAAAAGCCGATGGACTCGCAGCAGGAAAAGGTGTGCTGATTTGCGATACAATAGAACAAGCTAAAAAAGAACTTAAAAATATGATAGAACTGTCTAAATTTGGTGAAGCAAGCAATAAAGTTGTAATAGAAGAATTTTTAAATGGAATAGAACTATCGGTATTTGTTGTTACAGACGGAAAATCATATAAAATACTTCCTGTAGCCAAAGATTATAAAAAAATAGGAGATAATGATACTGGTCCTAATACAGGAGGAATGGGCGCTATATCACATGTGCCTTTTGCAGATAAAACATTTATGGATAAAGTTGAAAAAAGAATTATTATTCCTACTGTCAACGGGCTAAAAAAAGAAAATATCCCATACAAAGGATTTATCTATTTTGCTCTTATCAATGTTGATGATAATCCTTTTGTCATAGAATATAATGCCCGTATGGGCGATCCTGAAGCAGAAGTAGTAATACCAAGAATAAAATCTGATTTACTTGACTTATTTAAAGGTATTGCAAATGAAACTCTATCTGAAAAAAATCTTGAAACAGATAGTCGCTATACAAGTACTGTTATGCTTGTATCAAACGGATATCCTGAAAAATATGAAAAAGGGAAAGAAATATATGGAATAGACAAAGTGTCAGATAGCATAATTTTTTATTCAGGAGTAACAAAAAACAATTCTGATACAACAGGAACAGAAAAAATATATACTAATGGCGGAAGGGTTTTGGCAATTACTTCTTATGGAAATACAATAGAAGAAGCTCTTGAAAAGTCCTATAAAAATGCTAAAATCATTGATTTTAAAGGTAAATATTATAGAAAAGATATAGGAAAGGATATAGGAAAGGATATAATTAGTGTTTATTCATAAAGTTATTAGTAACCGTTCACAACTAAAAATTATATCCATCAACTAACGGCTTAAATGATTGAAATTAAATTGACCTAATTTCTAATTAACCTAATTGACCTAAAAAATTACCAATACACAATGACAAATAAACCAAATAATGCTCAATGTCAAAACTTTATATTAGAAATTGGAGATTGGGATTTGATTAGGTCAATTAGAGCAATTAGAAATTCTTAACAATATATATACTACAAAATATTGTTTACAAAAAATAAGATGTGAATGGTTACAGTTGTTATTTGTTTTACCTAAATTATGCGATAGGAACAAAGTGAAATATCGTATTAGTTAGGTATAACCCCGATTTAGAAATTATTGCAATTCACCGAATTGGTGAAGGTGAATTGCTTATAATTTTTTAATCAATTTGGATTTTAATTTAATTACCAAAATATAAATAAAAAAGTTTAAAATAGAAGAATAATATTATTTTTGCAAATAATTTTATATCAATTATGAAGTTAAAAATTTTAAAGGAAGTTAAAGTAGCTGTCATTTCTGTTGTATGCATTGGTGTGCTTATATGGGGAATTAATTTTTTGAAGGGTAAAGATTTTTTTGTGCATAAGCGAACATTTTATGCTGTTTATGATTGTGTTAATGGACTTGTTAATACAAATCCTGTATCAATTAAAGGTGTTAATGTTGGACAGGTTACAGACATATATTTTTATCCTGATGGCTCAAACAGGGTAATAGTAACATTTACTATAAATAATGATATTTTAATTTCTAAAAATTCGGTTGCAGAGATTTTTAGTTCTGATTTGATGGGTTCCAAAGCAATAGATATAAAATTAGGTGTTGCAAAAAATTCTTTTGATTATGCTAAAAATAAAGATACTCTTGCAACATCAATTCAAGGTAGTTTACAGGAAGAGGTAAGTGTGCAAATGTTGCCTTTAAAAAAGAAAGCAGAAGACCTGATGTTGTCTATTGACTCTGTTATGGCTGTAGTTCAATATGTGTTTAATGAAAATACCCGTGATAATCTTAGAAAGAGTTTTGAAAGCATTAAGATTACTGTAAGAAATCTTGAACATACAAGTTATGGCATTGATACACTTGTGATAAATCAGAAAAAACGTCTGGCAAATATTCTTTCTAATATTGAATCTATTTCTCAAAATATAAGAAAAAGTAATAAGGATATAACAAATATTATAGGCAATTTTTCTTCTGTTAGTGATTCTGTTGTAAAATCAGATATTGTTAAAACAATAAATAATGCTAATAAAGCTCTTAAAGATATTTCAAGTATTGTTGAAAAAGTTAACAAAGGAGAATCCAGTTTAGGAAAGCTGGTTAATAATGACACTCTTTATAACCAGTTAAAATCTTCTGCTGATAATCTTGACAAATTACTTGAAGATATGAGATTAAATCCTAACAGATATGTTCATTTCTCTGTTTTTGGCAGAAAAGCAAATAAAAATAAATATACTCCTTCCAAAAAAGAATAAATTAAAAAAATGTGTTTAGCAAAGGAATATTGCTAATCTGCAAAACTATTAAAACTTGTCAGGATTTTGACTGATTGTTATACTTCAAGCGGTTAAAATTTTAACTTTACAAATTACTCCCTCTCTACTAGTAGAGAGGGTTGGGGTGAGTAAATAAAAAATAAAAAAGTTAAAATTTTAACCATTTATAGTATATATTGGTTAATGAACGACCTAATGACAACAAAGCCACTTGTTTTGAAAAAAGCCGAAACAGTTGTTGAGCGAAGCCGAAACAGTTGTTGAGCGAAGCCGAAACA